>JALOMC010000088.1 GCA_025455665.1 Chitinophagaceae bacterium
TCATTTTTCCGGGCGATCCCGACTTTCCGCAGGCTGACCTGGCCCGCCAGCAAATGAGCCAGGCCGGTGGACTGCTCACGCTGGTGCTACGGGCACAGCGGGTGGAGCAAATCGAAGCGTTTTGTAATGCGCTGCAGCGTTTTCGCATGGCAGTCAGCTGGGGCGGGCACGAAAGCCTGCTCATCCCCAAATGCGCCGGGCTGCCCCGCCAGCAGTTTGATGCCGCCAACCCCGTGCACCGGCAGGTGCGCTTGTATGTAGGCCTGGAGGAGCCCGCTGTGCTGCAGGCCGATTTAGCACAGGCCAGCCAGCACCTGTCCGACGCTCCGCTTTGAAACCGAGGGTGGTGAGGGCAGCCTGCCAGGCAGCTTTGTGCCTGCCGGGGTGCGGATGGGCTGTTTTTCAAATCAGCATGTAAATCCAAACAAGGTTCCCGCGTTGCTGATCATTCATCATTCCACATGCATCATTGCTCATGCCCCCCCGCCGTTTGTACATTGGCGGTTTGCCGCACCTTGCGGCCGGCTACCTTTGGCCCCATGCTACTTCGTTTAAGGTTTTTGATGACAATAGCCCTGCTGGCATGCACAATGGCCGGCCTGGCACAGGAGAAATGGGATCTGCGCCGCTGTGTAGAGTATGCCATTGCCAACAATATCAGCGTAAAGCAAAACGATATACAGGCACGGCTGAATGATCTGGTGTACCAGCAAAGCCGCGACGCCCGCTGGCCTACGCTCAATTTCAGCACCTCGCTGGGCGAGCAGTTTGGCCGTAGCATCGACCCCACTACCAACCAGTTTACCCAAAACAATATCACCTTCTCCAACCTCAATATCCAAACCGGGGTCACGCTGTTCAACTGGTTCAGCCAAAAAAATACCATTGAGGCCAACCGCCTGACCACGGAGGCTACCAAGGCCCAAACCAAAAAAATACAGGACGATATAGCCCTGAACGTAGCGGCTGCTTACCTGCAGGCCTTGCTGAGCAGCGAGCAAAAGCGGACAGCACAGGTGCAGGCTGCGCAAACCATGGAGCAACTGGTGGTAACCCGCAAGCGGGTAGATGCCGGCGCTGTGCCCGAGCTGAATGCGGCAGAGCTGGAGGCCCAACTGGCCCGCGACAGTGCTGCCATTGTGCAGGCCGAGAGTACCTACCGACTGAACCTGTTGCAACTGAAAGCCCTGCTGATGCTGGACGCCGGTACGCCGTTCGAAATTGATACGCCTCCCATCGACGCTATTCCTGTATCGCCGCTGGCCGAGCTGGAGCCTGAGCTGGTGTACAACAGTGCGGTGCTGGTGCGCCCCCTGCAGGTGGCCAACCGCCTGCGGCTGGAAGCAGCCCAGAAGAATGCGGCCGCTGCCAAGGCGGCCATGTATCCTACCATTGGTGCTTTTGGTAATGTGCAGTCGGCTTACTCCAGTGCCCTCGGCTTTTTGCCCAAAGGGAACAATGTGAGCACAGTAGTGCCCACCCAGAATTTTGTGAATGTAGGTGGTACAAATTACTTTGTGAATGCCCCCATCAGCCGCCCCGAGCGGTTTGTGCAGGCCAATTATTTCCGCCAGCTCGACTTCAACTTCCGGCAGGCTGTAGGCCTCAGCTTGCAGGTGCCCATCTTCAATGGTCACCAGGCCCGCACGGCCTACCGCCGAGCCCTGGTCAATCAAGAAGGAATACAGCTACAAATGCGGGCCGATAGCCTCACCCTGAAGCAGGACATTTACACCGCCTACCAAAATGCCATTAATGCACTGGCCACTTACAACAGCCGTAAGAAGGCGTACGAAACGGCTGCCTACAGCTACAGCCTGGGTCGCCAGCGCTACGAGGTAGGCCTGCTACCGGTGCTGGAGCTGCTCACCTTGCAAAACAATACCCAGCGGGCCCTCATCGATCAGTTGGTAAGCCGCTACGAGTTTGTATTCCGCACCAAAATCCTGGAGTTTTATCGCGGTACCGGTATGCAGCTGTAAGCTGGTGCCCCTCTACCGACTGACAGATACTTGAACAACTGCCCTTCCCACCCCCGGCGGGGCGCATAAAAGAAGCACGTATGAAGAAAAGGACGACGTTTTGGATCATTGGAAGCCTGGTAGGCTTTATTGTACTGCTGATAGCGCTGAAGAAAGGCGGCGTAATAGGCACCGAAGAAGGTACCAAAGTAGCAGTAGAAGCAGCCGACCAGCGCACCATCATCGAAACGGTGAATGCCAGCGGTAAAATTTACCCTGAGATTGAAGTAAAAATCAGCTCCGACGTATCGGGCGAAATAACCGAACTGACAGTGCTGGAAGGGGACAGCGTACGCCGTGGTCAGGTATTGGCCCGCGTATTTGCCGACCTGCTAAACCTGCAGCAGCAGCAGGCCAGTGCCGTGGTAAACCAACAGCAGTACCAGGTGGCCAATGCCGAAGCACAATTGGAAGGACTGCGCAGCGCTATGCAGCAGGCACAAGCCCAATACGACCGCCAGAAAAAGCTGCTGGAGGGCAAAGTGATCAGCCGCCAGGAGTTTGAGGTAGCCGAGAACACCTACAACAATGCCAAGGCCAGCTATACCGCCACTATGCGCCAAATAGATGCTGCCAAAGCACAAGTAGCCAGCGCCCGGGCCAACCTGCAGCGGGCCAGCACCGATGTGAGCCGCACCACCATTGTGGCCCCCATGGATGGTGTGGTAAGCCTGCTGAACGTAAAGAAAGGTGAACGCGTAGTGGGTACTGCGCAAATGGCCGGCACCGAAATGATGCGCATAGCCGACATGAGCCGCCTGGAAGTACGGGTAGATGTGACGGAAAACGACATCCCGAAAGTGCACATAGGCGACAGTGCGCTTATTAGCGTAGATGCCTACCTCAACCGCAAATTCAAAGGCATTGTATACCAGATAGCCAGCAGCAACAATGGCGCTGCCGGCGCCGGCGCAGCGGTGCAAAGTGCCAATGAGGTCACCAACTACAAGGTATACATCCGCCTGCTGCCCGCCAGCTATGCCGATCTGATTGATCCCAGCAAGCCCCGCAATTTTCCCTTTCGCCCCGGCATGACAGCCAGTGCCGACATACAAACCCGCGTAAAGACTGGTGTGCTTAGCGTACCTATTAATGCAGTAACGACCCGGGATAAAAACGAAAAGAAAGACGGCGACGCCAAAAAGAAGGAGGAGAAAAAAGGAGCCGGGCAAGATGATACCGCCCCCGCCAGCAGCGAAGAGGAGGAAAAGGACGTGGTAGTATTTGTGTACGACAAGGCTACCAATACTGTAAAGAAAGCAGTGATAAAAACCGGCGTGCAGGATACCCGCTACATTGAAGTAGTAAGTGGATTGCAAAAAGGACAACAAGTGGTTTCCGAGCCTTACAACGTTATTTTCCGGACGCTGAAGGATGGTACCAAAGTAACGGTGGTGGACAAGAACAAGCTGTTTGAAGTAAAAGACTAAAAAGCCTGTTTACCCTTCCACATTTGGCCTCGCCCCGCTACCCAGCGGGGCGAGGCTTTTTTTCAGGAGCAGCGATGGGGTGTTTTTTCGCTATTCTTTGGCGGGCAGCTATTTTGTTGGTCCCATCCTTTTTCCGTTACTTTTGCCAATTGGCCTTTCCGCAGCCTCGCCCTGGTGTAGCCCTGATTTGAGAAGAGCCAATTGTACCGCTGCCAGCAACAAACCAAGCATCAGCTGGCGCCCATTTTTTATGTCTCTACCGTTTTTTGTAAAGCATATTTACAACAATGCCAGTGAGGAAGTGATCAAGCGGGGAAAACGCATCCATGCCAATGGCTTGCTCGATATTATCGATCACAGCCCCATCATGGAGTCGATCAATTTTCGGGTGAAGGATGATATGTACAACACCTGGTACAAGGTGAAAGTGGAACATTACAATCATCCGCAAAGCATGACCATCCGCTGCACCTGCCCGTACAACCTGAGCGAGGTATGCCGCCACAAAGCTGCTGCCCTGCTGCAACTGCAGGAGATGAGTGAGCAAGGGCTGCTCGGAGGCCAGGCAGTACGCTACAATCAGGCGCATACGCTGGTCAAGATCAGACACATTGACCTGAAGATGATACGCCTGATGGCAGGCAACGAAAACTACGAAGCTGCCGAAGAATTGCTGCGCAGCAATGCGGCCACCATTGTAAGCGCTGCCAATGAGCGGGTAGAAGCTGAACTACCGGCTGATGGCGACACTTACAAAGTAGTCATCCGCAAAAATGATGAACGCTTTTTTGATACCAGCTGTACCTGCCACGACGACGAGCATGTGCTGTGCAAGCACAAAACCGCTTTGTTTCTGCAGCTGCTGAATGCCTATGGGGCCCACTACTTCGATAGCATTCGCAACTACGACCGCGATAAAGAAAAGCTGCTCGGTATTTATGGTTACTCGCTGGATGATGACCTGACAGGCAAGTTTGAATTTTCCTACAAAGATGGTAAGCCTTTTTTGCGGGTGCTCGATCCTACGATTAAGAAAGTAAACATACCGCTGGCCACAGCGGGCCAGCGTAAACCGGTAGAAGCACCCGCCCCCGTGCCGGTAGCCGAAGCCGCACCAGCATTGCCACCGGCTATTCTGAAAGCGATGGGCATGGTGTTCAGGCCGCTCGATAATGTGTATCCGTTTTTTACCATCGAAGCCGTGCAGGGCGAGCTGGCCGACAATGGCGACCTGGCTGGCAAAGTAGAGCGGCTGGATATGGGCAAGTATGTGGAAACTGATGCTTTTTCGGAAGAGGACAAGCAACTGCTGCAGCAATTGCGCAAGCTGACCGATGCCGAGGTGAACAAGTATCTCAATCGGAATTCGCCCTTCAGCGGCTTCTGGGACAACATTGTACAAACCGCAGCTTCTGACCTGCCCGAAGAAACCAAGGTGCTCATCAATGAGTATTTGCAGCCCAAGCTGCGCCGTATATGGGAAGAGCACCCGCACTCGCCCTGTTATTTTCTGCCGGCTGGCAGTCGCTTTGTAACGGCCGAACTGCAGGTGGCGCACCTGCACGAGCACCTGGTAAAGCCGGTGCTGAAAGTATCGGCCAAAGGCGATACTGTGACAGTGGCTGGCTATGCGGATAGTGGCCGTCGCCAATGGGCCCTTCAAGACAATGAATGGCCGTCGCCATTGGTGCTGCTGTACGATCAAACCCTTTACTGCTGGCAGCGGGCCGAAGATGTGAACCTGGCCATCCGTTTTGCACAGCCACTGCAGATAGCCAAGGCCGATTGGCCTGAATTTGCCAGTCAACACCTGGTGCCGCTCAGCAATGAATACGAGATTGCTTTCGATAAGGCAATCACTCGCCATGTAAAGGATCAGGATCCCGAGATCAGCCTGCAGCTGGTAGAAAAAGGAGAGTTCCTGGCCTTTGTACCCATTTTTAAGTACGCTGGCATGCCCGCTCCGGCCAATGAGCAGCCTACCGTAGTAGCGGTGCAGCACGGCCAGCTGGTGGTTATTCATCGTATGCTCGAAAAGGAGCGGGGTTTCATGCAAAAGCTGGCCAACCTGCACACCAACTTTATACGCCCCGAGCGTACCCGCCAGCTGGTACTGAAAGGCACGGAAGTGCTGCGCAACAACTGGTACTTTCTGTTTATGGAAAGCATGCACGAAATGAAGGTGCCGGTATTGGGCTTTGAAGGCCTGCGCAACTTTCGCTTCAATGCAGCCCGGCCGCAAACACAAATACGCATCAGCAGCGGTGTCGATTGGTTTGATGCCAAGGTGGATGTACAATTTGGCGACCAGATAGTGCGCATCAGTGATATCAAACGGGCCTTGGTCAATAAGCAATCGTTTGTACCGCTGCAAGATGGTAGCCTTGGTATACTGCCCGAGGAATGGCTGAAGAAATACAGTCTGCTTTTTACCATGGGCGAGGGCCATGGCAGCCACTTGCGGCTCAGCCGCTTTCAATTTGGTGTGATAGACGAGCTGTACGAACAAAGGGACACAGATGAACTGCAGGTAGAGCTGGAAGAAAAATTTGATCGGCTGCGAGATTTTAAGCGCATCAAAAAGCTATCGCCGCCCAAACACTTGCAGCCCGTGCTGCGGCCCTATCAGCAGTCGGGCTTTCAGTGGCTGCACTTTTTGATGGAGAATGAGTGCGGCGGTATTTTGGCCGATGATATGGGTTTGGGTAAAACCATTCAGGCCCTTACCATGCTGGAGCATTATGAAAACAAGCACGGTAGATTGCAGGCCCTGGTAGTGTGCCCCACTACGCTGCTGTACAACTGGGAAAATGAAATCAAGAAGTTTACGCCGAAGATGGAGTATTTCATTCACCATGGTGGCGTTCGCACCCGATCCAAAGAAGAGCTGCAGCGGCACCACATCATCATTACTACCTACGGCACGCTGCGCAGCGATATTTTGCTGATGAAAGACATACCGTTTGACTACGTGGTGCTGGATGAGAGCCAGGCTATTAAAAACCCCAATAGCAAGGTGGCAAGAGCGGCTTGCCTGCTGCAGAGCAAGCATCGGCTGTGCATGAGCGGTACGCCCCTGCAAAACAATACGTTCGACATTTATGCGCAAATGAACTTTCTGAACCCGGGGTTGCTTGGCAGCGCTGATTTTTTCCGCAATAGTTTTGCAACGCCTATCGATAAGTTTGGCGAGCAGGAACAAAAGGAGCATCTACGCAAGCTGATTTATCCGTTCATACTGCGCCGCACCAAAGAACAGGTGGCCAAAGACCTGCCGGCGAAAACAGAAACGGTACTGTTTTGCGAAATGGGCGAAGACCAGCGCCGCATTTACGACGCCTACCGAAACGATTTTAGAGACAAGGTGCTGGGCGTGATAGACCAGCAGGGCATGGAACGCAGCCAGCTCACCATTTTGCAGGGCCTTATGAAGCTGCGGCAGATCTGCGATAGCCCGGCCATCCTGAATGAAGACGATAAGTTTCCTAATCACAGTATCAAGCTGGAAGAGCTGGCCCGCGAAATCACTGAAAACATCAGCGATCACAAGGCGCTGGTGTTCTCACAGTTTTTGGGTATGCTGGCCCTGATACGGGCCAAGCTGGAAGAACTGGGTGTGCAGTACGAATACTTTGATGGCAGCACCAGCGTGACCGATCGCCAGAAAGCCATCGACAATTTTCAAAACAATCCGGAGTGCCGCGTATTTCTCATTTCACTCAAAGCCGGTGGCGTGGGCCTCAACCTGACCGCTGCCGACTACGTGTACATTGTAGATCCCTGGTGGAACCCTGCGGTAGAGCAGCAAGCCATCGACCGTACGCACCGGATAGGTCAAACCCGCAACATTTTTGCCTACCGCATGATTTGTAAAGACACGGTGGAGGACAAAATCATTCAATTGCAGGAGAAGAAGCGCCTGCTGGCCAAAGAACTCATCGCCGATGACGCCGGCTTTGTGAAGAAGCTGACGCGGGATGATATTGAGTATTTGTTCAGTTGATAGGGAGGGTTGATAGAAACTGTTGCCAGCTATTTGAATAACTTTGAAGTAAACAGGCAGCTATGGATATACAGGTATTGAAATCTGCAATCATCAAACAGATCGATCAGCTGCAATCGGAAGAAGCTCTTCGCGAAGTGGATCGGTTTCTTCATGCGATTGCTGCTGGCCATTCTTCACAGGCTGCAACTGCCAACCAAGAGGCTGCCACTGGCAAAGCTGACGAAGTGTTTGCCAAAGCAGTGGAAAAGTATCATACCCTGTTGCAAAAGCTGGCTCAATAAATGATTACCAGGCAGTTTGTAGATCGGTTGCACAGCCTGTCGCTTCAATTTTACGGCGGCGCTGCTGGCATTCGTGACGAGGGCATGCTTGAATCGGCCATTGCCAGACCGTACCAGACATTTGACGGAGTGGAACTTCATCCAACCGCCATCGAAAAAGCTGCTGCTATTACAGAAAGCATTATTGTAAACCATCCATATGTAGATGGAAACAAGCGGACCGGATTTCTTGCCATGTTCGCCATGTTGGAGTTGCATGGAATTCAACTGACTGCTACAGAAGCCGATGCCTACGATACCATCGTTCAGGTCAGCACCGGGCAAATTCATTTTGAAGACCTGGTGGATTGGCTGAATCAAAATGTGGTAAGAATTGGATGACGCTGGGCTGAAGGGAAATGCCCGTTGGCCAGATAACTCATTGCCGATGACGTCGGCTTTGTGAAGAAGCTGACGCGGGATGATATTGAGTATTTGTTTAGTTGATGAGAAGGGTGAGTTCAATTCCGCTATCTGCTGGATTGCGAAAGTGTATTCGCCGGGGTTACCTGGCTGGCGCAAAAAACTGACAAAAAATTTGGATTTACTGAACACTGTTCATTTATTTGCATATCGAATAGTTGTATCATGGGTATTGAAGAAAGAAAGCAGCGGGAAAAAGAGCAGATGCGGCGCCTGATTTTGGACGCGGCCCGGGCCATCTTTCTTGAAAAGGGCTATTACCA
>JALOMC010000002.1 GCA_025455665.1 Chitinophagaceae bacterium
CGTTAATAGTCATGCTGCCATACACCCTTAGATAAGAGCTGCTGTTCAGCGTCAGGTTGCCGGCCACTACTACAGTACCGCCGTTGGCTACAAACAGGTTGCTGCCGCCGTTGAATTCGGTGTTGGCGGGCAGGTTGATGGTCGCATTCTGATCAGCTATCATGCTGGCGCCGCCGCTGATATTGACAGAGCGGAAAGTAAGGGTGTTGGCTTTGGCTACAAAGGCTGAAGCAGCGACCGAGGCATTGAAGACGAGGTTAGAGGCATTGCCATTCCGACAAAACTGCTCGTTGTTCCACGCATCAAAGGTTTGATTATTGCTGGCTGCAGATGTGCTGGCGCAGGAAACGTTGGCAAAGGTTTCAGCAGGCACCAGTTTTATCATCAAGGCGCCCCAATTAAAAGTGCTGCCATGAGAAATGTTGGTGTTGTTGTCGTAGCCGTTTAGCTGATAGGTGAGCATGGCACTGTGGCTTTCGCCGCTTACTGCATCGTTAGACAGAGGAGTCCAGGTGGCTTCGTTGCCATTGTTCATATTGGAGCGATTTGAAGCGAAGAAGGCAAGAACACCAGCACCAGCTTCTTCGATGGCCGAGGTGCTGACATTGGCGTTATTGGTATTGCCGCTGTTGGTTGTTACCTCGGCTATAGCATTTAGGCCGTTAGTACCCGTGATGTCTACACCATATAGTTCTACAACGCTGATAATCACATTGCGCCTGTTAGTGCTGCCTGCGGGAAATACTACTTCAAAATCATCTTCGGTTGAATTGTTGCCGGTAGCAGCACGAAATACCGACAACTGGCGGTTGTTGCTATTGAAATTGAATGAGCGAACCAGGGTCCAGGTAAGGCCATTGCCATTGGCACTGGTGGGGGCAGCTATGGCACTACCGCTGGTGCCACCATTTACGGTAGATACAAAGGCCAGCAACACTGAATGGCGGCGAGGGCGGTAGTCATCAGTATTATAGGTAAGCTGGTTGTCGTCGTCGGCTTCCCGTACCAATTCACGAATACTGATTTGTGCCTGCGCCTGGGTGGCTACCAGCATTAATGCAAATACGATGGTAGCATTGGCGATGCGGCGGATCATGTTCGTAGGGAAGGGCAAACCATTAGCAGCCCAGGTCCCAAAGCGGGATTGAGTAGTCATTGTCCAATACTTTTTTGATTGCGCTAGCTCCAGATCAGCAGAGCGTAGGAATCGGGTTCAGTCAGATCAGATCAGGTTCGAATTGCGTCCGGGGTGAGGGTGGGTTTGGCGTTCAGGGTTCGGGGGTGCGAAGTGCGTCGGGGTTATGTTCGATTTGATGATGCAAAATTATTGTCGCAACATAGACTGGACAAATTCCGCGTCGGTGTTTCAACGACAAAAGGCCGGATTTTGTCGGTTTTGGGTCTACAAGCTGTCATAGTTGGTACTACACAGCGGCCACGCTGGCGGGTTGGTTTGGTTTTCATTGTTGCTGCCGGCCCTCTCAGCTGTCGATCATTTTTGGGCCTTTTCGGCCGCCGATGCCCCTGTTCAGATCACAGCTTAGCTTATCCACATCTATTCACAGCCTTTCTGGTGCAAATGAGGCAAAAAACCGCTCAAATGCAGGCTGAGTAAGCATTTTCGTTTGTGGAAAATGTCGGGATAATGAGAATGGGTCAGAAAGTGGGGAAAAATGTTATTTTGTGAAGCAAAGTGGAGAAAAATTCCAAATGGCAGGATTTCTCGGAGAATTTGAAGCAACGGTGGACGCCAAAGGGCGTTTTCTGCTGCCGGCCTCGCTGAAAAAGCAGATGCCGGAGGGCACCACTACGTTGGTCATCAACCGGGGAATGGACGAGTGCCTTTGGATGTACCTGCTCGACGACTGGAAGAAGGTGGAAGAGCGGCTCCGCGATGTGAACCCCTATGACAGTCGGGAAAACCGCATGGTACGCAAGGCGCTGATAGCTGGTGCTGTATATGTGGAGCTTGATAGCGCCGGCCGCCTTAACCTGCCCAAGACCCTGGCCACCTATGCCAAATTGGACAAGGAGATTGTACTGGCCGGCGATATTGACAAGATTGAAATATGGGACAAGGACACCTACAACAAGCTCTTTGAATCGCTGACGCCCGACACCCTCAGTAGCATGGCTTCGTCCATACTGGGTAGCGGACCTAAGCCCCAGGCATAACCGAATGCGCCATGGCTAAGCAATCTACCGCCCGGTCATCTGCCAGCGCCGCTGCTCCACAGTACCATATTCCTGTACTGCTGGCCGAAACCCTGGCTGCCCTCGCCATTCGCCCCGATGGGGTGTATGTAGACTGCACCATGGGTGGGGCAGGCCATAGCAAAGGCATACTGGCACAGCTGGGCCCCACGGGCCGCTTGGTCGCTTTTGACCAGGACGCTGATGCTGCAGCCAATATGCCAGCCGATCCGAGGGTGCTGTTTGTGCCCGAAAACTTTCGACACCTGCAGCGCTTCCTTCGCTTGCACGGGCTGGCGGCTGTAGATGGTATACTGGCCGATTTGGGCGTGAGCAGCCATCAGTTCGATGAAGCCGAACGAGGATTCAGCTACCGTTTTGATGCCGCACTTGATATGCGCATGGATCGCCGCCAGCCTGTAACTGCTGCCAGCATCCTCAACCAGTATGATACGGTGCGCCTGCAGCAAATACTATCGGCCTATGGCGAAGTGACCAATGCCCGTACCCTGGCAGCTGCCCTGGTAGCCGCCCGCCAGCAGCGTCCTTTTGCCAGCATAGCCGATTTGCTGCAAGTGCTGGAGCCGCTGGCCAAAGGCAATCCGCACCGGTATTATGCCCAGGTGTTTCAGGCACTGCGCATAGAAGTAAACGATGAACTGGGGGCGCTGAAAGAATGGTTGCAGCAGTTGTCTTCGGTGTTGAAGCCGGGCGGCCGGGTGGCTGTCATCACGTTCCACTCGCTGGAAGACCGACTGGTGAAAACATGGTTTCGTGATGGTGCATTTGAGGTAGCGGCAGACCCGTTGTATGGCCACCGCCATCAATCCCCCTTCAGGCTGGTGAATAAGAAGCCGATAGAAGCCGGAGCCGACGAGCTGAAGCGAAACGAAAGGAGCAGAAGTGCCCGACTGCGGGTAGCTGAACTACTGCATAAATAAGATCAGTCGACCAGTGACAAACGAAACAAAACATATAAAAGCACAAAAGCCGGGCTGGCGCCGCTGGCTGCAAGCCGGCTGGATAGTGCAGCATGTGCCCTTCGTCCTGTTTTTGGCTGCCCTGGCTGTGCTGTACATCGGCAATGGGCACTATGCCGACAACAGTATCAGAAATACTGCCAAAGCAGCCCGCGAATTGAAGCAACTACAATACCACTACAAAAGCCTGCAAGCCGAAGTGATTTTTAGAAGTAAGGAAAGTGAACTGGCCCGGGCAGTAGCCCCGCTGGGTATGCAGCGAAGCAATGAACCACCGACTGCCCTGAGGCCCGATACCATAAAACCACGTTAGCCACGCTATCAATACCGGAAAAAACAAAGCCACCCGTTTAAACAAAAACTGCTGCCGCACCCATGGAAAGAAAGAAAGAAATACTGGTTCGCACCTACTTGGTGTATATAGGACTGGTAGTCTTCAGTCTGGCCATTTTGGGCAAAGTGATGTACATACAACTTGCCAAGGGTCCTTATTGGCGCAGCATGGCCGAAAAAGACCAGATCCGGTTTGAATCAATAGAAGCTGAACGCGGAAGCATTTTCAGCGAAGCGGGGCAGGTGCTCAGCACCAGCATTCCCGAGTTTGATATCTACATCGATTTTCAAGCCGATGGCCTGGTGGAAAAAGAAGGCTTGCTGTATCATCAGCATGCCGATTCATTGGCGCTGGGCCTCAGCAAGCTGTTTGCCCACGAGCCGCAAGCAAAAACAGCCAAAGAATATCGCAAGCTTCTCGACAAAGGGTTTCGTCGCAAAGACCGTTTTGTATTGCTGAAGCGCAAAATATCATACGACCAGTACGAGCAGCTGAAGCAGCTGCCACTGGTACGCTTTGGTAAAAACAAAAGCGGCTTTATAGCGGTGGTACGAATGAAGCGATTGTACCCTTACAAACTGCTGGCCAACCGAACTATTGGCATAGCACGTGATAGCAATAAAGTGGGCCTGGAGCGCCAATACGACCAGTACCTCGGTGGAATGGCCGGCAAGCGACTGGTACGCTACATAGCCGGGGGTGCTGGTGTACCCGTAGAGGGTACCGACCAGGACCCACAAGATGGGAGCGATATGATTACTACCATCGATGTCAATATTCAGGAAATAGCGCAGCAGGCGCTGGAGCGGGTGATGCTGCAAAACGAAGCAATGCGTGGCACCTGCATAGTCATGGAAGTAAAGACAGGTAAGGTGAGGGCCATCGCCAACCTGGGAAGGCAAAAAGATGGCAATTATTGGGAAGACTACAACTATGCACTATCGGCCACCGAACCTGGTAGCACGTGGAAACTGGTGACGCTGATGAGTGCTTTGGAAGATAAAAAAGTAACACTGCAATCGCCCATCAATTTGGAAGGTGGTAAATGGGCTGTAGCCGGCCAGGTGGTATACGATAGCGAAGTGCACGGCACCTACGAATCTACTATTCAGCAAAGCTTTGAAAAGAGCAGCAACGTGGCCATGGCTAAATTGGCACAGTTTCACTACGGTGCGCAGCCAAGCCGTTTTCTCGAGCATATTCATCAGCTGCGGATGGATACACTCACGGGTATCGACTTGCCCGGCGAGGCAAAGCCCAGCGTTTACAAGCCCGGATCGCGGCGCTGGAGCAAAACCACCCTGCCGTGGATGGGTTTTGGCTACAACCTGACTGTAACGCCCATGCATACAGCCATGCTGTACAATGCTATTGCCAATAATGGCAAAATGATGAAGCCCTACCTGGTAAATGCATTATTGAAAGATGGTCAGGTAGTAAAATCATTTGAACCAACCGTACTGGTAGAAAAAATAGCCAGCGATGAAACTCTTTCGCAATTGCGCACCTGCCTCGAAGGCGTAGTGCTCAATGGTACGGGCCGTGGTATGAAGACAGATGCCTACAGCTTCGCAGGTAAAACCGGTACCTCACTCGTAGCCGACAAGGGAATAACATATGCCGATAAAGTATACCAGGCATCCTTTGCCGGTTACTTCCCAGCCAATGATCCGCAATACACCATTGTAGTAGTCATTCGCAATAAGCCGCATGCTTATCCGTACTATGGCGCATCGGTTGCTGGGCCGGTGTTTCGCGAAGTGGCTGACCGCATCTATGCAACACATCTGTTTCAGCAACCTAAGCTGAACAGGCAGCAGGCCGATAGTGTGGTGTACCAGCTGTATGCCCGCACTTATACCCTGAAGAAGCTGGCCCGCTATCTGGGCTGGAGTATGACCGACAGTAGTGCCAGTGATGCCGTAGCAGTACTAAGCAATCATCCTGCCAGTGGGCGGGTGCTGTTTGGTCGCGATCCATTGCAGCAGCAAATGCCTCCACTGCAGGGTGTATCGCTGAAAGATGCATTGGCTATTTGCGAGGAGCGAGGATTGGTAGTAACGGCCGCCGGCCGCGGAAAAGTGAGCGGTCAATCAATAGAGCCGGGTACGCCTATTCGAAAAGGACAATCTGTACAACTACAACTGAACTAAACAAGGCAGTGAAGACCTTATCGCACATATTAAGCCGGGTACAAGTACTTCAACTGCATGGTGATGCAGCAGTACAAATACATGCTTTGGCTATAGATAGCCGCCAGGTACAGGTGGGCAGTTTGTTTGCCGCTATTGTAGGCTGGAAGCAGGATGGTCATCAGTACATCGATACAGCCATAGCGGGTGGTGCTACAGCAGTATTGTGCAGCACACTTCCGGCTATCATGCAGCCTGGTATTACTTATGTGCAGGTAAGCAATACATCAGAAGCACTGGCTTACATCGCCGATGCATTTTACAATCATCCTTCATCGCAGCTGAAGTTGGTGGGCGTGACTGGTACCAACGGAAAAACCACCATTGCAACCTTGCAGTATCAATTATTTACTGCATTGGGCTACCGCTGCGGCTTGCTTTCTACGGTGCAAAATATAGTTGGTACTGAAGTGCTGGCCAGTGAGTTTACTACGCCAGATGCCATCAGCCTGAATGCACTGCTGGCTAAAATGGTAGAGGCCGGATGTACCCATGTATTTATGGAATGCAGTAGTCATGCTATTCATCAGCACCGTATTACAGGCCTGCAGTTTGCTGGTGCTCTCTTTAGCAATATCACGCATGATCACCTCGATTATCACAAAACTTTTGACGAGTACATCCGGGTAAAAAAGGCATTTTTTGATATGCTGCCAGCCTCGGCTTTTGCCATTACCAATGCCGACGATAAGCGAGGATTGATAATGCTGCAAAACAGTGCTGCCCGCAAAATGCAGTATGCGCTGAAGACGGCGGCGGACTTCAAAGGGAAGATCATTGAGAATAACCTGACCGGCCTCGTAATGGATGTGAATGGTCATGAGGTACACTTCCGCATGATTGGCGAGTTTAATGCTTATAACCTGCTGGCGGTGTTTGGTGCCGCTGTAAGCCTGGGTGAACCTGCCGATGCGGTGCTGGCTGTGCTGAGCAATCTGCTTGGTGCAGAAGGCCGGTTTGATTATACAGTCAGCCTGCGTGAGAAAGTGATTGGGATAGTAGACTATGCGCATACGCCCGATGCACTGCTGAATGTGTTGGCCACCATCAATAAGCTGCGGCGTGGAAACGAACAAGTGATAACTGTAGTGGGTGCCGGTGGCGACCGCGACAAAACCAAGCGTCCATTGATGGCAGCTGCCGCTTGCGAGTATAGCGATCGGGCCATTCTCACCAGCGATAATCCACGTACCGAAGATCCGCAGGCAATACTGGCCGATATGCAGGCCGATATGAAGAGTGAGCACAAGCGGCGCTGCCTGGTAATAGCCGATAGGCGGGAGGCCATCAAAACTGCAGTAATGATGGCGCAGCCCGGCGATATCATTTTGGTGGCAGGCAAGGGGCATGAAAAATACCAGGAGATCAATGGTGTGAAATATCACTTTGATGACAAAGAAGAATTGGCCAAACAATTTGTTGAGCAGGATAAATAAATAAAGGATCACCGATCAATACATCAGCCGCATGTTGTACAATCTTTTCAACTGGTTACGTACCGAATTTGATCTGGCAGGCGCCGGCCTGTTTCAGTTCATCACATTCCGGGTAGCCCTGGCGGTTATGCTGTCTCTGGTCATCACCATGCTCATCGGCAAGCGCATCATTCGACGCCTGCAAGGCTTGCAAATAGGCGAGGCTGTGCGAGAGTTGGGGCTACCTGGTGAGGTTGATAAAGCCAATACTCCCACCATGGGTGGATTCATCATCCTGCTGGCCATTGTAGTGCCCACCCTGCTGTTTGCTCGTATCGAAAATATTTACATCATGCTCATGCTGCTGGTGACCATTTGGTGCGGCATGATTGGTTTTATAGATGACTACCTGAAACTGCGGGCCAAACGCATAGCCAAGGCAAAGGGTATTGCCTATAAAAAGGCCGATGCCGACGGTCTGGCTGGTAAGTTCAAGGTAGCTGGCCAAATTGGTCTCGGCATCATTGTGGGGGCCACGCTTTACTTCAATAAGTCGGTAGTAGTAGAGCGGGAGGTAATTGGCGATCGGCAGCAGGTAGTGCTGCAGTCGAAAGAGCGGCTGGTAGGCGAAACGGTCAAATACATCGATGGCGAAGAGCATCGGTTTGTAAAAGTGAAGACGCCTATTACAACGATTCCTTTTGTAAAAGGACATGAGTTTAACTATGCCAAACTACTGCCCAAAACCTGGGAAGACTACACCTATATCTTATACATCATTGTCGTCATCTTCATCATTACTGCGGTATCCAATGGTGCGAATATTACCGATGGATTAGATGGACTGGCAACAGGTGTATCTGCCATTATCGGGGCAGCACTCGGATTTTTTGCCTACACCAGTGGCAACGTCCGGTTTGCTGAATATCTCAATATCATGTATATCCCTAACCTGGGTGAGCTATCCATTTTTATTGGTGCGTTCATTGGGGCATGTGTGGGCTTTCTATGGTACAATGCTTATCCGGCGCAGGTGTTCATGGGCGATACCGGAAGCCTTGCCCTCGGCGGTATCATTGCTTCGCTGGCTATTATTGTGCGCAAGGAGTTACTCATTCCTATTTTCTGCGGCGTTTTCCTGGTCGAGAATCTGAGTGTGATTTTACAAGTTTCCTATTTCAAGTACACAAAGCGAAAATATGGCGAAGGGCGCCGCATCTTTTTGATGAGCCCCCTCCATCACCATTATCAAAAGTTGGGCTACCATGAAAGCAAGATTGCTGTACGCTTTTGGGTAGTCACCATTATCCTGGTCATTTTCTCTGTCATCACGCTAAAAATGCGATAGCCAACTTGAGCAAGCGAATCATCATATTAGGCGCAGGCGAAAGCGGAGTGGGCGCAGCCTTGCTGGCGAAGGCCAAAGGCTATGATGTATTCGTAAGCGATGGCGGCCATATTGGTACCGGGTTTGCCGACGAGTTGTTGGCGGCTGGTATTGGCTACGAAGAAGGCGGGCATGACATGGAGCGCCTGTTGACCGCTGATGAAGTGGTAAAAAGTCCGGGAATTCCTGAAAAGGCGACGGCTGTAAAAGCCATTCGTGAGAGAGGGATTCCTTTGATCAGCGAAGTGGAATTTGCTTATCGGTATATGAATGGTAGTAAGATAGTTGCCATCACCGGTAGCAATGGAAAAAGCACTACTACTTCACTTATCTATCACATCTGTCGGCACGCCGGGCTCAATTGTGCACTGGTTGGAAACATTGGTGTGAGCATTGCCAGGCAGGTAGCTGCCGATCCGAAACCGCTGTATGTGGCGGAAATCAGCAGCTTTCAGTTGGATGATATCGTGTCGTTCAGAGCCGATGTTGCTATCCTGCTCAATATTACCGAAGATCATCTGGATCGATACAATTACCAGTTTCAGCAATATATCGATGCCAAGTTCAAAATCATCGCTAACAAGCGGGAAGACGACTGCCTCATCTACTGTGCCGACGACGAAGTGACTGCAACTAACCTACATAAATTCAGTAACCTAACTAACCTATTGCCATTTACCATGAAAAAAGAAGTGCGCCAGGGAGCTTACATCAAAGACGAGGAGATGCTCATAAAAGTGAAGGAGCAGGAAGTGCGGATGAGCATTCACGACTTTGCATTGAAAGGAAAACACAATCAGTACAACACAATGGCTGCGGGAATAGCTGCAACGGTGCTGGATATCCGGAAGGATAAGATCAGGGAAGCCGTTCAAAATTTTGAGAGTCTGGAGCATCGGATGGAACCGGTAGCTACCATTCGGGGAGTTGAATACATCAACGATAGCAAGGCTACCAACATAAACAGCACCTGGTATGCGCTGGAAAGTATGACCAAGCCTACGGTGCTCATTTTGGGTGGTGTAGACAAGGGCAATGACTACAGCATCATTGAGGATTTGGTGACTGAAAAGGTAAAGGCAATCATTTGCATGGGTATCGACAATCAGAAGCTGCACGAAGCGTTTGAAGGAAAGGTGGCCCTGATAACAGATGCTGGCAGTGCAAAAGAAGCGGTCATGAAGGCCTATAAAATGGCCGAAAAAGGCGACGCAGTATTGCTATCGCCGGCATGTGCCAGCTTCGATTTATTTAAAAACTACGAAGACCGCGGACATCAGTTTAAAATGGCAGTAAAAGAATTGTAATTGGGCGCCTGGAAAAACATAGTAGATGAGTTGAACCTCTCGTTTGCCGACAGCGATGGCGGCGGTGTGCTGGCATTGAGCAGCAAAACCAAGGGCGATCGGGTAATCTGGAGCATTGTGGCCGTGCTGGTAGTCATCAGCCTGCTGGCAGTGTACAGCTCTACCGGGTCGCTGGCGTATAAGCAAAACAAAGGCAATACAGAGTATTACCTGTTTCGGCAAACTACGTTTATTGTCATCGGTGTCATGATCATTTATGGTGTCCATCTTATCAACTACCGATTGTTTAGCAAGGTGGCACTGTGGGCATACTTGCTGTCCATTCCTTTACTGGCGTATACGCTGCTGTTTGGTACCAATCTCAATGAAGCCAATCGTTGGATCAAGCTGCCTATCATCAATCTTACATTTCAAACCTCCGATTTTGCCCGCCTGGCTTTGTTTATGTACCTGGCCCGCCAGCTTAGCAGAAAACAAGAGGTGATCACAGATTTCAAGAAGGGTTTCTTGCCATTGCTGATGCCTATTGGGCTCACCTGCTTGCTGATAGCCCCTGCTAACCTGAGCACTTGCTTGCTGACGGGTGCTACCGGCTTGCTGGTGATGTTTATTGGCAGAGTACGAATCAAACATATTCTTGCCACGATAGCAGTAGCCAGCATCCCTGTTGTTATTCTGATTGGTGCTGCTGTTGCTACCTACGAGCCGCCTGCTGCCAAAACCGGTGATGCCGATGCGGATGTGGAAGTAGTGCAAAAAATGCGTAGTACCGGGCGGGTGGGTACCTGGATCAGCCGCATTCAAGATTTCATCTACGCTAAAGACAGCGACGTACCTTACCAGGTGCAGCAGGCCAACATCGCCATTGCAAAAGGTGGCTGGGTAGGGCTGGGCCCTGGCAATAGCGAGCAGCGAAACTTTTTGCCACATCCATACAGCGATTTTATTTATGCTATCATCATTGAAGAATATGGTGTAGCCGGTGCTGCTTTGTTGCTGTTTTTGTACCTGGCATTTCTCTTCCGATGTATTCGCATTGTACGTCGATTTCCGTATGCCTTTGGCACTTTCCTGGCCATGGCACTGGGCGTTACGCTGGCTATACAGGCTATCAGCAATATGGCTGTCAATGTAGGGCTCTTTCCTGTTACCGGTGTTACGCTGCCATTGGTCAGCATGGGCGGCACTTCCTTTTTATTTACCTGCTTTAGCATCGGTATTCTTTTGAGTGTGGCTCGAAACATGGACCAGCTGGAAGGGAAGGATGAACCGATAAACGCAAAGGAGGCAGCAGCATGAACAGGCCACTGAACATACTGATAGCCGGCGGGGGTACCGGGGGACACATTTTTCCAGCGGTAGCTGTAGCCAATGCACTGCGCCGATTGCAGCCGGCCTGCAATATTTTGTTTGTAGGTGCGCAGGGTAAAATGGAAATGGAGAAAGTGCCCCAAGCCGGCTATGACATAAAAGGATTGGATATTGCCGGCTTCAATAGAACGCATTGGTGGAAAAACCTGACACTACCGTGGAAGCTGCTCAAAAGTTTTTGGCAGGTGCAAAGCATTTTTAAAGCTTTCAGGCCCGATGCTGTATTTGGTGTGGGTGGTTATAGTAGCTATCCGGTACTGAAAACGGCACAAGCCAAAGGCATTCCAACTTTCTTGCACGAAAGCAATGCCTTTGCTGGCAAGGCCAATACGATGCTGGGTAGGCGTGCAGCAAAGGTGTTTGTGGCCGTAGAGGGTATGCAGCAATTCTTTCCGGCCGATCGGTTGATGCTAACCGGTAATCCAGTGCGTAGCGAAATACAAAATATAAACATCGATGCTGCTTCGGCTCGCCGGTTTTTCCATCTGGCTGCGGATAAATTAACACTGCTGGTGATTGGCGGCAGCCTTGGCGCCCGAAGTATAAATGAGGCAGTACATAGCGGGCTGGCTCAATTACTGGCAGCTGATATTCAGGTGCTGTGGCAAACCGGAAAGGCCTGGCAGCAAACGGCGACAAATCAACAGGTGAGCCAGCACACGTTTATTGCCGATATGGACAAGGCCTATGCCGCAGCCGATATGGTAATAAGCCGTGCCGGGGCCATGAGTGTGGCTGAATTGTGCATGGTTGGTAAGCCGGCTGTATTTGTGCCTTTTCCTTTTGCAGCCGAAGATCATCAGACAGCTAATGCGATGGCGCTGGTAAACAAGCATGCTGCTATAATAGTAAAAGATGCCGATGCTGCCGCACAGCTGGTGCCTGCAGTATTGGCGCTGGCTGCCGATGCTGGCAAAAGACAACAGATGGCTTCCAACATGGCGGCACAAGCGCTTCGCCATGCCGATGAGGTGATTGCAAAAACAATTTTGAAGAGTGTAGTATGATGGTGCTGAACGATATCAAACGCATTTACTTCGCCGGTATCGGCGGCATTGGCATGAGTGCCATTGCCCGCTTCTTTCTTTCGAAAGGAGTGGTGGTAAGCGGGTACGATAAAACGCCCACAGCACTGACGCGGCAGTTAGAAGCCGAAGGAGCTGCCATTCACTATACCGATGATGTAGCGCTACTGGACAAAGATG
Source organism: Chitinophagaceae bacterium (assembly GCA_025455665.1). GTDB lineage: Bacteria > Bacteroidota > Bacteroidia > Chitinophagales > Chitinophagaceae > Phnomibacter. The sequence goes on from JALOMC010000002.1 coordinate 12,385, forward strand.
TACAGCTGGTAGTATTTACCCCTGCTATTCCCGCCGATCATGCCGGGTTGAGCTGGTACAAAGCACAGCAGTACCCGATTGTGAAGCGTAGCGACGTGCTGCAGATTATTACTGAAAGCAGCTTCAATATTTGTATTGCCGGCACGCATGGCAAAACAAGTATCAGCACCATGGTGGGGCATTTACTTCGGCATAGTGGCTACGGATGCAATGTTTTTCTCGGTGGCATATCTGTCAACTATCAGACTAACTTTTGGAGCAGTACCAATAATGTAACCGTGGTGGAAGCCGATGAATACGATCGTAGCTTTCTGAAATTGTCGCCCGATATAGCAGTGGTAACAGCCATGGATGCCGACCATTTGGATATATACGGTACCGTAGAAGCCATGCGGGAAGCGTTTGTAGCCTTCGCTGGTCGCCTGCGGCCAGGCGGCTTGCTCATCCGCAAGCATCATTTATTGCAGCTGGATGAGGCAGCACCTGGCCGGTTGCTCAGCTACCGGCTGAGCGATGATGATAAGCACCATGCTGTAGTGGATACAGAGTTTGATGAACACGATCACCACCACCATGGGCACGATGCGCCAGCCGATGTGTATGCGGCCAATATCAGGGTACAGCAGGGTGGTTATTTGTTTGATGCACATATAGCCGGTGCCGTGCTGCGAGATGTACAGCTGCACGTAGGTGGTTTGCATAATATTGAAAACATGCTGGTAGCTATCTGCATTGCCAAAGCCTTGCGCATAAGCGATGAGTTGATAAAGGCCGGGGTAGCCAGCTATCAGGGAGTACGCCGGCGATTTGAGTATGTATTAGCGCCAGGTGCGCAGGCCAATGGGCGGATATTGATAGATGATTATGCACACCACCCCGAGGAGCTCCGTGCACTGATCACCAGTGCCAGACAACTTTTTCCCGGCAAGCAAATGCAAGTGCTCTTTCAGCCCCATTTGTACAGCCGCACCCGTGATTTGGCCACCGCTTTTGCAGAAGTGTTGTCATTGGCCGATGAGGTAGTGCTGTTGCCAATTTATCCTGCCCGTGAGCTGCCCATAGCTGGCGTAAGCAGCCACCTGATAGCACTACAAATGCCAGCTGGCAAATGCCAGGTAATGGAGCGGGAAGCATGGCTGCTGCACCTTGCGCAACGGCCGCCTGCTTTGCTGATTACTGCTGGTGCCGGCGATATAGACTTACTGCTGCCGCAAGCAAAACAACTGATGATGACAAGCTGATGCCAAAGCAAAAAATATATCGCATAGTGGGCAATACGCTGTGGTCGCTGCTGATAGCTGGTGTCATACTTCTGCTGTTTAGTGGCATGAAGCGACGCAGGCAAACTACTTGTCAGGCAGTACTGGTAAACATTACTGCCGTGGCGGGGAAAGTGTTTATTGACGAAAAGGAAGTCAAGCAAATCATTGCCAGCATGGCAGGTGGCAATGTAAAACAGCCGCAAGCGGCGCTGGACCTGCGAAAGATAGAAGCGAGGCTGCGAAAAGAAGTATGGATTGAAGATGCACAACTGTACCTTGATAATACCGGCACGCTCCATGCTACCATTATTGAGCGGGTACCAGTGGTGCGTGTCTTCGATGTAACCGGGCATAGCTTTTACCTCGATTCGGCAGGTACACAGCTGCCGCTTAGCAGCACCGACCGGGCAGAGGTGCCTGTGTTTACCGGCTTGCCGATAAAAAACAAAAACAATCAAGCGACCTATCAGCGCCAGATAGCTGATATATTGAAAGTGGGTGCAGCAATAGCGGCCGATGAATTTTGGATGCTGCAAGCCGGACAGATAGAAGTGCTGCCGGGTGGAAGGTTTGATATGTATCCGGCAGTGGGCACACAAGTGATAGAACTTGGTACGGGAGATGAGATAGCTGCCAAGCTGCATCGACTGAAGGCTTTTTACCAGCAAATACTAGCCAATAAGCCGGTGAATGAATACAGCAAATTGAGTGTGGCATACAAAAACCAGGTGGTGGCTGTACGTGGTACCGATAGCCTTCGCAAGGCGGATGCTTTGCAGGCCCTGCAGGTGTTCAATCAACTGGTAGACCAGAACAAGCAGGAAGTAGATGCCATGGCTGTAGAGTCGGGCAAAGGGCAACAGGGACGGATAGTGCAAGAAAATGAGCCACCCCGACAGCAGTCGCCGGTCCGAGGTTCGCCAGCTACAAAACCGTCCGCTACTGCCGCGCCGCCTACTGCAGCGCCCAAAGCTGTAATGCCTGCCAATAACAATAACAACTAAAACACGATCATATGAGCAACAACAATCCCATCATCGTTGGTCTCGACATCGGAACCACCAAGATTGCCGCCATTGCCGGTCGTAAAAACGAGTACGGCAAACTGGAAATTTTGGGCTTTGGACGAGCGGGATCGAACAACGCGGTACAGCATGGCCAGGTGCTGAATATCGACAATGCTGTACTGGCGGTGAAAGAAGCCATGGCTGCCTGCCGCAAAAGCAATCCCAATCTCAACATCAGTGAGGTATATGTGGGCATTGCCGGCCATCACATCAAAAGCCTTCAAACCCGTGGCGATTTGGTGCGCCAGGAGCTGGAAAATGAGATTTCGCAACTGGATGTAGACAAGCTGATTGCTGATCAGCGTAAAACCTACATTCCTGCCGGCGATCAAATCATTGATGTGATACCGCAGGAGTTCAACGTCGATAACTTTCAGAATATCAAAAATCCGATCGGCTACAGCGGCGTCAAGCTGGGTGCTAATTTTCATATCATCACCGGCGATAAGTATGCTATTCGCAACATTACCCGGGCGGTTAATAGGAGCGAGCTCAGCATCAAAGACATTGTGCTGCAGCCGCTGGCCAGCGCCGATGCGGTGATGTGCGATCATGACCTGGAGGCTGGAGTAGCTATCCTCGACATTGGTGGTGGCACCAGCGATCTGGCCGTTTTTCATGAAGGTATTCTAAAGCATACCGCTGTGATTCCGTTTGGTGGCGAAAACATTACCAACGACATTAAAACAGGGTTGGGTGTGCTGAAGAGCCAGGCAGAAGCCATGAAGGTGCAGTTTGGTAGTGCGTTGGCGCAGGAAGCCAAGGCCAATGCTATCATTACTATCCCTGGCATCAGAGGCATGCAACCCAAGCAGGTAAGTGTAAAAACGCTGGCACAAATCATCCAGGCCCGCATGAGCGAAATACTCGACTTTGTGATCTATCACCTGAAGCAGGTGGGTATGGATAACAAGCAACTGAATGGCGGCATCATTCTTACGGGTGGTGGCTCACAGTTGAAACACCTGATCCAGCTGACAGAGTATCAAACAGGCCTGAATGCAAGGATAGGCTACCCCAATGAGCATCTGAGCAGTGGCTATATTGATGAGCTGACCAAACCAATGTACTCTACTTGTATCGGTCTTATCCTGAAAGGCTACAGCGATTTTGAGCGGAAGAAGAAAGAGTTTGTAACCAGTAATACTGAAATGCACATCAGCGTGCCTGAGCAGTTTATGGCTCCTGAAGCAGCTACTGCACCAGTATTGGAAGAAAGGCCAGATGCCGACACGGCTGTGATACCCGTAGCTATTGGCGAGCACCGCAAGCGCAGCATTTGGGACAAGCTGAAAGATTCGGTGTACGACATTTTCAAAGAGGAAGACGAGACTGAACTAAAATAATCACCTCACCATAGATCCGATCCGTAATTCCCCATCTTACTAACCCAGCCTGTGAAGAAGGCACAAAAATTCTCATTATGATTCACTTTGATATGCCCCGGGAAAAGTCCAACATCATCAAGGTACTCGGTTTTGGTGGTGGTGGCGGCAATGCCGTAAGCCACATGTACCGGCAACAAATTCAAAACGTGGACTTCATTGTATGCAACACAGATGCGCAAGCATTGCAAAACTCTGAAGTACCCATCAAAATCCAGTTGGGCCCTCACCTGACACAAGGCCTTGGTGCTGGCGCCAACCCCGAAGTGGGTAAGCAAGCAACCGAGGAAAGCCTCGAAGAAATTCGCCGGATATTGGAGGTGAATACCAAGATGGCTTTCATTACTGCCGGTATGGGTGGTGGCACTGGTACTGGTGGTGCACCCACGGTTGCTAAAATCTGCCGCGAACTCAATATCCTTACCGTAGGTATCGTAACTACACCTTTTGCCTTCGAAGGCCCACGCCGCATGTCGCAGGCACGTCAGGGTATCGAAGAATTGAAGCAGCATGTAGATACCCTATTGGTGATTAGCAACGATAAACTGCGAAGCCAATTTGGTTCGCTCAAAATGAGTGAAGCCTTTGGTAAAGCCGATGATGTGCTGACGACCGCTGCTCGCTGTATCACAGATGTAATTAACACCACCGGCCAGATCAACGTTGACTTTGCCGATGTGTGCACTGTGATGCGCAATGGCGGTGTGGCTATTTTGGGCAGTGCTGCTGCATCTGGTGAAGATCGGGCACGCAGGGCTATCGAAGCCGCAATCAACTCGCCCTTGCTGAATGATAACGATATCCGCGGTGCCAAATGGATATTGCTGAACATAACCGCTGCTCCCGGCGAGCATGAATACAGCATGGAAGAAGTAGAGCTGATTCAGGACTACGTACGTGCCCAGTCGGGCGATGATACGGATGTGATACTGGGAATGGGCTACGATAGCGATATGGGCGATCAGCTCGGCATCACCATCATTGCCACCGGTTTTCAGCACAAAGATCCTTTTGATAAAAATGTGGCCCGCAAGCCAGCAGCGGTGGCAGCGCCTGCACCGGCCGAAGAAGCACCCGTGTACCTCACGCTCAATTTGGAGGCACCTGCTGAAACTACCACTGTGACCTTGCCTGCTGCCACACCCGCTACCGCTGTGGAGCTGGCTGCCGAAGAAACGGTGGAAGAACTGACACTGGCGCTGGACATGCCTGCGGTAGAAGAAGCAGAGCCTTTGGCCGCTGTGCCAGTGGCAACTATTGAAACAACCGTGGCTGACTTAGTGCCTGCCGATGGAGTGGAAGAGGTAGAAGCAGCAGAGGAGCCGACTGCTGCGGTACCGGCTCCGCTGATGTTTGAGCTGACCCTGGAAGAAACGCCGGCGCAGCAAATAGAAGAGCCAATAGCAGCCAACGAAGCAGCGGCCGAAGTAGTGGAAGAAAGCCTGGTGGTACCACCATTTTTGAGCAAGCCTGCGCAGGTGTATGCCCGGCAAGAGGATGAGCCAACTGCCGAAGCAACAGCGGAGGCTGCGACAAAAGAAGACAGCCTGATGCCAATGTTAAGCGAAGTGACTGCCATGCCTGCTGAAGCGGAACTGCCCGCCGAACCGGCAATAGTTCCGGCGCATGAAAGCTGGAAACCCGTGCTAACGGAAGAAGGCCAGGAAGAAGCCGCAGCCATTGAAGGGATGACCTTGCAGGTAGATGAATTTCACTACCAGCAAGAAGCACAAATAGACATGTTTAGTGCCAACACACCCACGGCCAGCAGCAGCGATCTGAGCGAAGAAGAGGAACAAAAGCGCCGCGCCAAAGAGCGGATCAATCGCCTGCGTAATCTGAGCTTCAATCCGCAAAACCTCGATAATAACAGTGAATTTGAACAAGTGCCGGCCTACCTGCGCCGCGATCTGAACCTGCACAATAGCATTGCGAATGTAGAAGACTTCTACAGCCGTGCACAGGTAAAGAGCGACGACAACAATCAGGCTAATATCAGCACACTCAATAATTTTCTGCATGGCGAGAAGCCTGACTGATAATGCATTGGCTTAGATTGTGTTTTTAGTTGAACGACGCCCTGCCTTTTCAGGCAGGGCTTTTTTATGCCGAATAGCCCAACTCTCTGGCGGCACCGCTGTTATCCCTTCACTCCAATAAGCAAAAACTACATCATGGCACATGTCATTATCACTGGCGGTACGGGTTTGGTAGGCAGGCGCCTGGCTACATTGCTGGCAGGCGCCGGCTATCAGGTAAGCATACTTACCCGGCGGCCACAGGCAGCCCGCACCTGGCACAGCGCCATTCGTTTTGCCGGGTGGGATGTGGCAGCCGGCACGCTGGATACCGATGTGCTGGCTACCGCCGATGCCATTGTGCACCTGGCCGGTGCCGGTGTGGTAGATAAAAGTTGGACACCGGCCTACAAACAGGAGATTGTAGACAGCCGTGTACAAAGCGCCGGGCTCATTGCCAAAGCGCTGGCCAATCATCCTAACAGGGTAAAAGTGGTAGTAAGTGCATCGGCCATTGGCTGGTATGGTGCCGATGCAGCCAATGCTACTCCCTTTGAAGAAACGGCGCCGCCGGACACCGGTTTTTTGGGCGAAACTTGCCGCCTGTGGGAAGCTGCGATGGCGCCGGTAGCACAACTAGGTAAGCGACTGGTGTACACCCGCATCGGCATTGTCATGGCCAATGAAGGTGGGGCACTGCCTCAATTCAAAAATTCCTTGAAGTTCAGGGTAGCTGGCATTATTGGTAGTGGCAGCCAAATGGTCAGCTGGATTCATATCGACGATTTGTGCGGCATCATTCGGTATGCCATCGAAAATGAAGCACTGACTGGTGCATACAATGCGGTGGCGCCTGTGCCTGTCAGCAATCGTGAGCTGAATATGGCACTGGGCCGGGCCATGTACGGTCAATGGTTTTTGCCAATGCCGGTACCACGCTTTGTATTGCAGCTGATGCTGGGCGAACGCAGCATCGAAGTACTGAAGAGTACGACTGTGTCGGCTAAAAAAATTACCGAAGCTGGCTTTCGCTTTCGCTTTAGCAGTATTGCCGATGCGATGCGCCAGTTGGTGCGGGGTTAGGCGCTGCAGTTACTACAGGTCTTCCCGCTCAAACTTGCGGATGGGGAAGAAACAGTAGAATGCCAGCCAGGCAATACTGATACCAAGTGCAATCCACTGATTGGTACTACCGATTACTTTTTTCAGTTCTGCCAAAGGCGGATTCAGCTCATCGGCTACTTGTAGGGGCATCAGGTAGTAGCCAAGCGTAGTTTCGGTGCCGCGGCTTATCCATACGGCCAGCAGATAATCGAATATGAGCCCGTAAATAAAGAAGATGCCTACGGCAAGTGCGGCACGGCGTACCAATAAGGCCAGGGTGAACGCAAACAAGATGTAAACACAGCTTTGTACAAAAAAGAATCCGATGTATTGCAGGCCTTCCAGACTGAAGTAACCATCGCCACTGATGAGGCCAAATACCAGGCTGGTAAGCAGTATGAGCAGTGTACAAACCAGCGCCAGCAAAAAGGCGCCGGCCAGTTTGGCCACCACAAACTGCTTGCGCATCAGTCCGTCAATAATGTTTTGCCGATGGGTACGAAAGGTAAACTCATTGGTGGTATGGAAAATAACAATGAAGCCGGGGAAGTACAACAGCCAGCTACTCATTTGCGACACTGTTTTGAAAACAGCCGGAAACCGGAAATCACCAAAAATCATGCTGCCGGCTGCTTGTGCAGCTATATCGCCCGACGCTACAAACTGTTGTTTCACATACCAGTAGATGTAGTTGATCCCGATCATGCTCACCACAAACAAGATCATCAGTATCCAGAAGGCTTTGTAGTTCTTCACCTTCATCCATTCTATACGCAGCAGGTGCGGAATATTGAGGTTCATGCGGTAGCGGCTTAGTTGGTTAGTTCAATGAATTTGCTTTCGAGGCTTCGACGTTTGAGCAGCAGATGATCGAGCACAATACCTTGCTGAAAACTGTATTCGTTCACGCTTCGCAGATCGGCGGTGCCTTGTTCAAAGTGCAGCAGCCATTTGCCAGCATCACCTGCGGTTATCTGTTTGCAGTGCGGCAGTGCTTTCAACAGTTCGGGTAGCTGTGGCGTATTGGCAGCGCTTACTTCTACCAGGTCGTCCTGTGCCAGTATTTCATCTACGTGGCCCGCAGCTATCAGTACTCCTTTTTTCAAAATAGCCACATGGCTGCACACTTTCTCCACTTCGTCCAGCAGGTGGCTGGCCATGATGATGGTTTTGCCGTCGGCAGCCAGGCGCCTGATGAGGTCTCTTATTTCGGCAATGCCTACCGGGTCGAGTCCGTTGGTTGGTTCATCAAACACCATCACCTGCGGATCGCCCAGCAAACAGCTGGCTATGGCCAGCCGCTGCTTCATACCCAGCGAGTAGGTTTGAAAGGCACTGTTTTTCCGTTGTAGCAGGTTCACTTTTTCTAGCACGCCATCTATATCAGGATTGGTTACCCCTTTGATGGCCGCAGCTATCTGCAGGTTCTGCACAGCGTTCATGTAGTGGTAAAAGTTAGGCGTCTCCAGCAAGGTGCCTATTTTTTGCCGGTGGTCGGCACGGGGCGCTTCGCCAAACAGACGAATACTGCCGCCGGTGGGCTGCAGTATATTCATGATGAGGCCTAGCATAGTGGTTTTGCCACTACCATTAGGGCCCAATATGCCATACACGGTTCCTTGAGGTATTTCCAGCGATACCTGCCGTAGCGCCTGAATATTACCATAGTGCTTGGTCAGGCCATTCAGTTCTAATACAAATGCCATGCAGTGAAAATAGGCTGCCACTGGCACATGCCCAAGCAAAGCTGACGAAAGGCCCCCACTACTGTTTGACCGGACGCAGCGCTACGAAAGCGGCAAACAGCTGCCAATAAAAAAGCGAAGTACGAATAGTACCTCGCTTTTTTGCAAAAGTTGCTCCAAATGGTTACTTCAGCACCTTGGCCAATTCTGCTTCCAAATCAGCGCCGCGTAGGTTTTTGGCAATGATCTTACCATCTTTATCCAGCAAAAAATTGGCAGGAATAGACTGCACTTTGTATAAGCGGGCAGCAGCATTGTCCCAGTACTGCAGGTCGCTTACATGGCTCCAGCTTAGCTGGTCGTCGGCTATGGCCTTCACCCAGGCGTCTTTTTCTTTATCCAGGCTCACACCCAGTATTGTAAAGCCTTTGTCTTTATAAGCGTTGTACGCTTTCACCACATTGGGGTTTTCTTGGCGGCAGGGGCCACACCAGCTGGCCCAAAAGTCTACCAATACATATTGGCCTTTGAATGAGCTGAGCGAAACGGGTTTGCCACTTACGTCATTCATTTTAAAATCGGGGGCAGTGGCGCCAATGGCAGTGCTGGCGGCGGCCGATACCAGCTCGCTGAGTTTTTTGCCAAAAAATGTTTTCTGAATCCCTGGCGTCAGGCTGTCGTACAGGTTGCGCATGGCCATTTCATTGCCGGGTTCATTCAGGTACATCAGGCCCAGGTAGGGGGCCAGTACACTGTTTTTATTAGCCCTCGAAAACGCCAGCGCTTTGTCTTTCATTTCGCCCTGAATGCTGATGATTTTGGCTTCAAGACCTTGCAGCGCCTCCATATTCTGGCTTTGCTGGGCGGCCATGTACTCTGGGTACAGCGCCTCCATTTTTTTGCCTATAGTGGTCAGGTCTGTTTCCAGTTGTTTAAACAGCTTTTGGGTAGCACCCGCTTTCACGTCAGAGGTCCAGATGCTGTCTTTGTTGATTGTAATTTTTACATCGCCGGCATCTGCCCAAAAAGGAAGTTGATTGCCTTGCTGCTGTTGCTGCTGCATATTGCCGCCGGCCAGCCGCAATACCATCAGCTCTGGCTCCTTCACTTTTACCGAGTAGCTGAAGCTTCCCTTTTCGATTTTAATACTGTCGGGTGTTTTGGCTTCGCGGGAAGGAATGTAAAGCTCCAGGTAGCCATCCTGGATGCCGGCTACTTTACCACTGATGTCCACGGTGCCGCCGGTGGCATCGCCTTTGTTGCTGCAGGCGGCCAGCAGCATGCCAGCGGCCAGGGTCAGAAAAATGTTTTTCATTGTACGAATTGCAAGCGCCCCGCAGGGCTGAAAAAAGAGCTACAACAGTGGCTCTTCAGGTGAAAAGAAGCTGTGGTTTTAGGCACAGGCTAGCAAAGAAACGGCTTTATGTGGTTAGCAAAGGGCCAAAGTTGGGCTGCCACGGCCTTCTGTCGACACGGCAGCCAGCTTGGTCGAATTTCCCAGTTTGAGAATTTTCCAAAAGAGAGAAGCAGAGGAGTTTTGCCGTTCCCATGAAACCCTTGAAAATATTCGTACTGGAAGATGAGCCCTGGTATGGCATGTTTTTGCGCCACACTTTGCAGCTCAACCCCGACCATGAGGTGACCCTGTTTGAAGAACCTGGCACCTTGCTGAAGGCACTGGCCGAAAAGCCACACCTGGTAACTGTAGACTACAACCTGCCCGGCATGAAGGGCGATGAGGTCATTCAGCGCATCAAGCAGCAGTACCCCGATCTGCCGGTGGTGATTATTTCAGAACAGCAGGACATTAACACCGCCGTACATCTGCTGAAGCTGGGTGCGCATGACTATCTGGTAAAAGATGAAGACATTGGCGACCGCCTCTGGAACATTACCCGCAACGTGACCGAGCTACAGGCGCTGCGCACCGAAGTAGAAACGCTGCGAAAAGTGGTACGCAACCGCTTTGTACCGGGCCATGCTATGATAGGCGATAGTGCACCCATGCAAAAATTGTATGAGCTGATTGAGAAAGCCAATCGCAGCACCATCAATGTATCCATTACCGGCGAAACAGGAACTGGCAAAGAAGTAGTGGCCAAAGCCATCCACTACGGTTCGGCCCGCAGCAGCCAGCCATTTGTGGCAGTAAACATTGCAGCAGTACCCAAAGAGTTGATAGAAAGTGAACTGTTCGGGCACGAAAAAGGATCGTTTACAGGAGCGCTGAACAGGCGAATTGGCAAGTTTGAAGAAGCACAAGGCGGCACCCTGTTTTTAGATGAAATAGGCGAAATGGAACTGGGATTGCAGGCCAAACTGCTACGGGTACTGCAAGAGCGGGAACTATACCGGGTAGGCGGCACCCAGCGCATTCCGCTGGATGTACGCATTGTGGTAGCCACCCACCGCAACCTGATGGATGAAGTAGCAGCCGGCCGCTTTCGTGAAGACTTGTATTACCGCTTGCTGGGCCTGCAGCTGCACGTGCCTGCCCTGCGCCAGCGTGATAATGATGTGGTGCTGCTGGCTCGCTGTTTTTTAAAAACAACTTGTGAGGAGCAGCAGCTGGCACCAAAAGATTTTTCGGCCGAAGCTATACTGAAGCTAAAACACTACGACTACCCGGGTAACGTACGTGAGCTGAAAAGTGTGGTGGAACTGGCAGCACTGCTGAGCGATGATGATGGCGTAGTAGAAGCCTGCCATGTGCAGTTCAATCAGCAGCGCAAACCGTCCGCTACGCTACAGCAGCCTGTTACGCTTCGCGAAATAGAGCGGCAGGCCATTCAGCAATGCCTGCTGGAGTACGATTATGATATTCTGGCAGCGGCCCGCCGGCTCGATATTGGTAAGTCAACCATTTACCGCATGATCAAAGCCGGCGAATTGCAAGTGCGATAACTGATTAAAAAGCAACACTGCCTCTTGCTTTTTTCACCAATACCCTTTACCTGCATGACAACAGTACATACACAATGGTTGCTGGATACGCTGGATAGCAGTGGCGATGGGCACTGGCGCTATCAGGTGGCCAATGGGCAACTTCAGTTATCGGCGCATTTGCAACAGTTAGCAGGCGCTACAGATACTGCTGGTTTTCTGGCTGCTATTCACCCCGATGACAAAGCACAAATGATCGACCTGTGGAAGCAGTATGCAGCAGGCAGTATGCAGCAGCACTGTATTGAGTACCGCTTGTGCCACCCACTCAGCGGCCAAATAGCATGGGTACAAGATCGTGGATGCCTGCTTAGTTCCGGCCATGCTGCCCAGCCGCTGGAGGTAGTAGGTGTCATAAAAAATAAAACAGCGCAGCACCAGGCCGAAGCGGCCCATCAGCAGGCTACTCATCGGCTGGATAGTTTGTTGGCCAATGTGCAGTCTGGCATTTTGGTGGAAGATGAGCATCGGCACATCTTGATTGTAAATCAGCAGTTTTGCGAACTGTTTGGCATACCCGTAGCGGCTGAGCAGCTCATAGGTACCGACTGTAGCAATGCCGCCGGGCAGGTGAAGCATTTGTTTGCACAGCCCGAACAGTTTGTACAGCGGATAGACACACTGCTGCAAAAGCGAGAGAAATGCATGGGCGAAAGCCTGCGCATGAAAGATGGCCGGGTACTACTACGCGACTTTATACCGATTTGGCAACAAGACCACTACAAGGGGCACCTTTGGAACTATGTAGATGTAACCCGGTATGCCAACAATGAAGAACTGGAGATACAGCAAACCATCAACTTCTTCTTATCGTCGCTGTATGATAAAGAGACGGTAGAAGATACGCTGTGGGATGTGGCTGGCAATTGCATTGCGAAGCTTGGCTTTGTAGATTGTGTGATATACCTGGTAGATGAGCAGCGACAAGTACTGCTGCAAAAAGCAGCAGTGGGCGCTAAAAAGGCAGACGACCTGCACGAGATAGTGGCACCCATTGAAATTGCGATGGGGAGCGGTATAGTTGGTAGTGTGGCCTTATCGGGCGTGTCAGAAATAGTGCAAGATACTTCGTTCGATACTCGCTATATAGCCGACGATGCCCGGCGACTTTCTGAAATTACCGTACCTATTTTGCTGGATGGCAAGGTATTGGGCGTGATAGACAGCGAACACCCCGAACCTCATTTTTTTACGCATCGGCACCTGCAGATTTTATCATCCATTGCACACCTGTGCGCCATCAAAATTGATCTGCTGCAAAACAAGCAGCGGCAACAAGTGGCTATTGAACAGCAGCGTCGATTTTATGAAACCATCCTGAATAATATTCCGGCCGATATTGCCGTGTTTGATGATACGCACCGCTACTTGTTTGTGAATCCGCAGGGTATAAAAGACGATCAGCTTCGGCAATGGATTGTAGGTAAGCGAGACGAGGATTATTGCCGGCTGCGAAATAGGCCAATGGAACTGGCCTTGAACAGGCGCCAGCGCTTTAATGAAGTAAAGGCCGGTCGCCGCCTCATGACCTGGGAAGAGGAATTGAAAGATGCCAGTGGACGCCGGAACTATCAGCTGCGCAATATGTACCCGGTGATCAATGATGAGGGCGAGGTGCACATGGTGATAGGATATGGGCTGGACATCACCGATCGGAAGCTGATAGAGCAGCAAATCAACAAAAGTGAACAGGCCTTACGCAACCTGATACAGCACAGCCTGGCTGTCATACTCACACACGATTTGCAGGGGAATATTTTGAGTGCTAACCCGGCATGCTATCAGCTACTGGGCCGGCCCGAAGGCAGCCTCGAAGGAAAGCCGCTGACTGCATTGCTCACTGGCAGGCACAGTGCGTTTGTACAGCATCATTATCACGATTATTTGCATCGCCACCATTCACTGAAAGGTGTGTGCAAAGCGGTAACTGCTGATGGCCAGGAAGTATCGTTGTTGTTTAATAACTATTTGCTGGAGCAAGATCAACCGGTGGTGCTGTGCTTTGCTATCGATATTACCACACGCATACAAGCCGAAGCTGCGCTGAAGGATGCCATGCGCAATACCGAGCAGGCAGCACGGGCCAAAGAGCTGTTTCTGGCCAATATGAGCCACGAAATACGGACACCCATGAATGGGATCCTTGGCCTCGCCAGTCTCATGGCCAAAACGAGTTTGTCGGCACAGCAGGAAGAATATCTTTCCATCATACAAGAGTCGGCCAGGCATCTGCTAAAAATTGTAAACGACGTACTGGACCTCGAAAAAATTGTAGAAGGAAAGCTGGAATTGGAGCGACTTCCATTTGCCGTTGCACAAAAAATTGAGCTGGCTGTATCTTTCTTCAAATACAAAATTGAAGAGAAGGGCTTGCTGCTACAGCTGAAGCATACGATTCCTTCAGATCTTTATCTCGAAGGTGATCAGTTCAGACTGACACAGGTGGTAAATAACCTGATGAGCAATGCACTAAAATTTACAAACAGTGGTAGCATAGTAGTAGAAGCCAGCTGCGAAGCCTCATCGGATGGTATCCGGATGCTGCGCTTTATCGTTCAGGATACTGGTATCGGCATCAGTGCCAAAGACCAACAGCGGATTTTCAATCCTTACGTACAGGCCGATAGTAGCACAGCCCGGCAGTATGGTGGCACGGGGCTTGGTTTATCCATTGCGCACAGGCTGGTAAGCCTGATGGATGGTAGTATACAGGTGCGAAGCCGCGAAGGCGAGGGTAGTCGGTTTGAGGTATGCATTCCGATGCCGATAGCAGCAGCGCCGGCACAAGCGGCTGTGGTGCCGGTGCAGGAGAGTACAGCTCATTTGCAGGGTCTGCACTTGCTGATAGCAGAAGATACAGCATTTAACCAGCTGATACTTCAGCATTTGCTGCAGGCATGGGGCTGCACGTACAAAGTGGTAGAAAATGGCGCCGATGCGTTGGCTGCGGTGCAGGAGGAGCATTTTGATATAGTGCTGATGGATATACAGATGCCGATAATGGATGGCCTGGAAGCCACGAGGCAAATACGGCGGCTGGCAGATGAGAATAAGCGCTCCGTTCCCATCATTGCCCTTACAGCTCATGCTTTGAAAGGAGACGTGGCAACTTATTTGAAATGTGGTATGAATGACTGTGTGACCAAGCCTTTTGAAGAAGCCTGGTTGCAACAGGTAGTAGCCCGCTGTGCCGGCAGAGCGCCGCAGCCAGCCGAGGTAGCTTTGTCATCATCGGTACAGCTGCCAGCCATGGCCGATTTTTCTAAGCTGGAACAAATGGCAAGGAATAATGCGAAGATGATGACCGATCTGCTGCAGGTATTTGTAGACACAACGCCCGGCAAAATGCAGGAATTGCGGCAGGCTATTGAAATGGCAGATATTGCTGCGGCCCGACAACATTTTCATAAACTAAAGCCATCGCTGCGCATGCTGGGAGGCGACGCCATGCGCCAACTGGTGCTGGCACTGGATGAGCAGTTGCAACAAGCGACCTGGCACCAGCCACAAGCACTGCAGGTGCTGGCAGCCTTGCAAAGCGGATGTGAGCAGATTCAAAGCGATGCAAGGAGCCGGCTATCCGTTTTGCCGGATGTAGTAGCTGTGCCAGCTTGAAACAATTGTTCCCAGTGTGGGATGCCAGCTGAGGTATCAAAAAAATTAAATAGCTGATTTCCAATGCTTTGATGGCAGGCTTTGCTTTGGCACAGTTTTTCTTTCATTTCATTACCAACGCAAGCGCCGCTTTTGAAGTTGAGCAACAGGCGGCGTAGTGGTTCCTGTAACCGGCGCCAGCGTGTGACTTTGCATGGGTAGTCGCCCGCCGGTCAAAAGGATTTACGAATTGGTGTCTAGGGTTCATCACCACCCCCCTTTCAAGGGGGGTGTCTTTTTTTACGACTTTACCAGGAAGTTGGTGATTTTTATCGCATTACCCGGTTTGGCCTGCTACTACCTTCGTGGTTCAAAAATCATTTATCAATATAACTCCCGTTTGCAATGGCAACAGTCAAGCTCACTACCGCCGATTTTAAGGCCAAGGTTTTTAATTATGAAAATGCTACCGAGTGGTCATTTGCTGGTGAGCGTCCTGCACTGATCGATTTTTATGCCGACTGGTGCGG
>JALOMC010000089.1 GCA_025455665.1 Chitinophagaceae bacterium
GGTAGCCATGGCGCTGTTCCAGCCGGCCTCCATCCAATACCTGCACACTGTAGGCCGCCGCATCTGATGTGCTGATGATGCACATATTGGCTGATGGGCCAATGATGACATGCGTAGCACCCGTAGGCACAAAGCCCATACTCCAGTTACCCGCTGTGTGCCAGTCGTTGCTCACCGCACCCGTCCACATCACTTTGGGTACCTGCGAGCAAGCCACCGAACCAGCGTGCACCCGGGCTATGTGCGGCCGAACAACACCGTTGTAGCTGTTGAAGTCTCCCCCAATCAGCACCGTGTTGCCCGACTGAAAAGACAGTGAATAAACAGACACGAACGAAGAGATTCCGGCAACCCCGGTACCGGGACTGAATGTTGAGTCCAGCCTGCCATCGGCTTGCAACAAAGCAAGCCGGCTGCGGGCAGTTCCATCGTACTGTGTAAATGCACCACCAATCAGCACTTTGCCATCCGGCTGAAGCGCCATCGAGCTTATCCGGTTATCTGCCCCAAGGCCGGGGTTGAAGCTGGTATCGAGGCTACCATCGGCATGCAGACGGGCGATCCGGTTACGAGGCCTGCCATCGTAACTAATGAAATCCCCCCCAATCAGCACTTTGCCATCCAGCTGAGGTGCAACAAACAAAACGGTACCGTTGGGACCGGCGCCGGGGTTAAAGCTGGCATCCAGGCTACCATCCGGGTGCAACCGCACCAGGTGGTTGCGGGGCGTGCCATTGTATGATGTAAATGAACCGCCTAGCAGCACCCTTCCGTCGGGCAGCAGCGCCAACGAGCGTGCCGATGGAAAAGTCGTACCTGACAGCCCCGTGCCGGGATTAAACCTCATATCAAGGCTGCCATCGGCGTTCAGGCGGGCAATGCAGCTGCGGGCTGTGCCATTGTAGCTGGTAAAGGCACCGCCTACCAGCACCCGGCCATCGGGCTGCAGGGCCAGCGAAAAAACCGTGGGGGTTGACAAGCTTCCCCCTGCACCGGTACCCGGGTTAAAGCTATCATCCAGGCTGCCATCAGCATGCAGCCGGGCTATCCGGCCGCGGGCCGTGCCGTTATAGCTGCTGAAGTCTCCACCCAGCAGCACTTTGCCATCCGGCTGAAGCGCCAATGAAAAAACCCGCTGATCGGCCCCTGTACCAGGCTTGAAACTCTCATCCAGACTACCATCGGTATGCAGCCGGGCAATCCGGTTACGGCTTGTAGCATTGTAGTTGGTAAATGATCCTCCGATGATCAGCTTCCCATCCGGCTGAAGCACATGCGAAAACACAACGTCATTTGCCGCAACTGCCAGATTAAAACGAGTATCGAGGCTGCCGTCGGCATTCAAGCGGGCGATATGGTTGGGACCCGTGCCTTCATAATTGGTGAAGGCGCCGCCTATCAGCAGCTGACCGTTCGCCTGAACGGCGAGGCATCCTACCCAATCGTTAGGACCTACACCCAAAATGAAGCTTGTATCCAAGCTACCATTTGAATTTAACCGGGCGATTCGATTGGCAGCTACCCCGTTGACATTGCTGAAGCCTCCCGCTAAGAGAAGCTTACCATCAGGTTGAATAGCGATTGAATAAACGACATGATTCGGTCCCGATGACATATTAAAACCTGTATCAATGCTGCCATCTGCATTCAAGCGGACAATCCGATTACTCACTCGACCTGTATTACTACCATAGCTAGTGAACCACCCTCCAATTAAAACCTTACCATCAGCTTGCAGGGCCGCCGCCAAAACCATGGCGTTGGCACCGGTTCCTGAGTTGAAACTAACATCCAAGGCGCCGTTTGCCAGCAATCGGGCAATGTATCCGCGGGTCACACCATTATAATTAGTGAATGCTCCGCCAATCAAAACTTTACCGTCGGGTTGCAGCACAATGGAATAGACGATATTATTTGGCCCAGAGCCAGGAGCGAAGCTTGTGTCCAAACTACCATCGGAGTTCAAGCGGGCCAGACAGTTGCGATATGTACCGTTGTAGCTGGAAAAATTTCCGCCAATCAAAACCTTACCATCGGGTTGAAGAACCACGGAAGTAACTGTACCATTTACCCCAGTTCCAGGATCAAAGCTCGTATCAATTCTGCCGTCCGCATGTAGCCGGCCAATACCGAATCGAGCGACACCATTGTATCTGGTGAAACCGCCTCCGATCAACATCTTTCCGTCAGGTTGAAGAGCTATGGAAATTACATCACCATTTGCCCCTGCATTCATATTAAAAATACTATCCAGATCACCGTCTTTATTCAATCGGGCAATCCTGCTAGTCGGAATCGTATTGTAAGCCGTGAAGCTTCCGCTAATTAACAATTTACCATCCGGTTGAACGACAAGCGACTGAACAATACTATTGCCGCCTTTGCCGGGATTGAAGTCTGCATCTGTGCTGCCATCAGCATTCATTCTTACAACCCGGTTGCGACGAGAAATGCTTGAATTAGCACTGGTAGCGCTGGCAATCAAAATCTTTCCATCACTCTGAAGAGTGAAGGCTGAAAACATACTATTTGCTCTGGTGCTTGGGCTGAAGTTCGTATCAAGACTGCCATCTGTATTTACACGTGCTACATGGTTTCGAACTATTCCATTATAGTTAGAAAAGAGACCGCCAATCAACACTTTTTTGTCAGATTGAAGAAGAACAGATTGAATTCGACCATTCGTCCCTATACCTGGATTAAAGCTGATATCGAGTTTTCCATCTGTATTCAGGCGAGCAATCCGATTTCGAGATACTCCGCTGTTACGGTTGAAATCACCCACGATCAGTATCCTACCATCATGCTGAAGCGCCATGGATAGCACAGCCGCATTTGGCCCTTCACCCGGGTCAAAAGTGGTATCGACTTCTCCACTAAGATGCAGACGGGTAATGTAATTCCGAGAGACGCCGTTGAAGCTCCGAAAATCACCACCAATTAAAACCTTACCATCCGGCTGAAGAGCAAGACAAAAGACAGTGTTATCTGTACCTGTGCCTGGGTTAAAGGTTGTGTCAAGGCTACCATCTGGCAGCAAACGTGCCAACCCATGCCGAGGAGTACCATTAAACCTTGTAAAGTAACCGCCAATCAGCACTTTGCCATCCGGCTGAAGAACACAGGTGCGAAGCGTGCCGTTAGCCCCTGTTCCCGGTGAAAAAGTCGTGTCTAACCGACCGTCTGGCAACAGCCGTGCAATCATGTTTCTCCTTGTGCCGTCGTAATTGAAAAAATCTCCCGCAAACAATACCTTGCCATCGGCTTGAACAGCAAAAGAGTGGATTGTCCAATCTGCTCCCGTGCCCGGGTTGAAGCTGGCATCCAATGTGCCATCTGCATGCAGCCTTGCTATCCTGCTGCGGGCTACGCCGTTGTAGGTAGTAAAGTCGCCGCCGATTAACAACTTGCCATCCGGCTGAAAAGCAAATACCCTGATTTGATTATTGGCGCCATCACCGGGCCCAGGGTTCGAAGGGTCGACGAAAAAGCGGGCTGGTCTGCCATAATTGAATGTGGTATCCAACTCGCCTGGCTGTGAAAACTGAGCGAGGGTTGCATTTGTGACGAGGAGTAAAATTCCACACCAACGAAAAAAACGAAACGACATAAAGCAATGTGGTGGCTGAACTGTAATGCAAGGTAGGTTATTCAACCTTACAGCGACGACGTGGTACATATACGCCCTGCCAACAGCAAGAGGGGACACGGATTTTTTGCCAGACACCGGACACCTAACAACGAACACCGCCCACAGCTAACTGTTGTAGGGGACACGGATTCCCGCGGATGAGCGGATTTCCACAGATTTTTTGCCGAACACCGAACACCGAACAACGGACACCGAACAACGCCCCTTGCAAACTGCCAACTGCCAACTGTTGTAGGGGACACGGATTCCCGCGGATGAGCGGATTTCCACAGATTTTTTGCCAAACACCCGACACCGAACAACGAACACTGCAAACTGCCAACTGTTGTAGGGGACACGGATTCCCGCGGATGAGCGGATTTCCACAGATTTTTTGCCAGACACCGAACAACGAACAACGGACACCGAACACCGCCCCTTGCCAACTGTTTAAAGGGACACGGATTCCCGCAGATGAGCGGATTTCCACAGATTTTTTGCCGAACAAACGACACCGAACAACCGACACCGAACAACGAACACCGAACAACGGACACCGAACAACGGACACCGAACACCGCCCCTTGCAAACTGCCCACTGCCAACTGTTTAAAGGGACACGGATTCCCGCGGATAAGCGGATTTCCACAGATTTTTTGCCGAACACCAGACAACGGACACCGAACAACGAACACTGCCCACTGCAAACTGTACTACGTCTCCGATTAGTGAGATCCCTCACTGCGTTTGGGAGGACAAACCATAAAGCGGTACGGCTGCAAAACCGCCGGGTACTGCGCTGCTGCCCATGGGCAGCCCGACCAACGACACTACCCCGCAGGCCCCGCATAGCGGGGATGAGGAGTAGTGCGGCGGGCGGGTACCGCTGCCGGGCCGAGTACTGCAGTTGACTGCCCCAAAAGATTAAATCAATTAATATTTATTGTTTAGCAATAAATAATTATCTATTTTCGCCTCTTCAATCTTTAACTCCCAACTGTTTCGAACATGGAAACTCGTCCTAAACTGATCGATGGCTTTTTGAAAGTAATGGCCTGGGTGGTGTTCGTGGGCCTGTGCATACAGGCCGGCGCCCTGCTGTTCAATTTTGTGTACAGCGCCTTTCGGCCCATTGCTGCTGCCAACCTGTACAATGGGCTGAACCTGAGTAGCCTGCTGGCCACCGACCCTGGGCACTACTGGGCCGTGGCCAGCCTGGTAGTGGGCGTGCTGGTAGCCAAGGCGTTTGTTTTTTACCTGGTGATAGCTGCGCTAACCGAAGTAGATGCAAGCCGCCCTTTTAGCCAGCCGGTGGCCATGCGCATCAGCCAAATAGGCTATAATGCGCTGGCAGCCGCCCTGCTGGGCTTTGTGGGTGCCCGGTACTGCCAGCATTTGCAAAAACGGGGCCTGGACCTGGATACGGTAGGGCAGTTTTGGGATGATACCAAAGCCCTGCTGCTCATGGCAGCGGTGGTGTTTGTGATAGCCCGCATCTTTCAGAAAGGACTAGCCCTGCAAACCGAAAACGACCTAACTGTATAGCCATGCCCATAGTAGTAAACCTGGATGTGATGATGGCCCGCCGAAAAATGAGCCTGAACGAGCTGGCAGATAAGGTGGGGCTGACGCTGGCCAACCTATCGATACTGAAGACGGGTAAGGCCAAAGCGGTGCGCTTTAGTACGCTGGATGCCATTTGCAAAGCGCTGAACTGCCAGCCGGGCGATATACTGGAGTATACAGCAGACGCAGCAAAGGAATAGCCATTTGGGAAGCAGGTTTTTTGTTGATTTGTAATGACATTGCACCCCCATGCTTGCCCGACTGCTATTAACCATTTGCTTGCTGGCCACCGCCTGCATATGCGGCACAGCCCAGGCGCTGCAGGTACGCAGCGCCAGCAGCCGGCAGCCGCTACCGTATGCCACCATTGTACACCTGCCCACCGGCTGGGCTGCCGTGGCCAATGGCGCCGGCCAGTTGGTACTACCTGCCCAACTGCTGCAGCACGCCCAGCCCCGGTGGCGCATTAGCTACACAGGCTACCAGGTACTGGATACCACCCTGCAGCAGCCCACTACCGTGTACCTGCAGCCCCAGCCCGATACGCTGCGCCCGGTAGCGGTGTACCCCTGCAGCAGCTATGAACCAGCCCAACTGAAAAACCACCATCGGCCGAAAGCCGACTTTTACCTGGGCAGCGCCGGCGACCAAACCCTGCTGATGAGCTGGGCCGCTCACGTGCCCAACTCTTCGGGGCGACGCGGTTGGCTGCAGCAGGTTCACTTTTGGATAGACAACCTGGCCGCTCCCAAAGCAGTGATGAAGACCCCTTTCAGGCTCCGGTTTTTGGAGTGGGATAGCGCCCGCCAGCAACCCGGGCAGCCGCTGAGCTGGCAAGAGCTGGTGGTGCAGCCAAATGGTGGCGAAATGGTAACAGCCGAGCTGGACAGCCTGCACATACCGCTACCGGCCGAGGGGCTGGTAGTAGCCATCGACTTTTTTGATGCCGGACCGGCCTACCGCTACGAAGCCAGCACCCATGTACACATGCCCAATGGCCGCGATACCGTGCGAATAGCCGACCGCTACGGGCCCTCTATCAGGGCCACCACCTTCGACAGCGGGGTGCATGGCTTTTATTTCAATTTTAAAACAAGCCGTTGGTTTCCATTTTTCTTTGGGCAGCGGCCGGCAGCTCCTTTGGTACGGGTAGAGGTGCGCCAGTGCCGATTGTAGCTTTTTTGCACAGCGCAGTGTGCTAAATTTTAGGATATCTTCTACCGACGGGTAACAGCACAGGTGCTAACTTGAACCTGCTGGAGCCCTCTGTTGTTTAGCACCCCTACAAACACCCCGTATGCAACACCCCTCTACCAAGCCGGCCCTTACCCGCCGCCAAACCAAACTACTGCTGGCCCTGGGCCTGGGCAGCACCCTGCTGTGTGTGCTGGCTATTACCAATTTTTTTTCTGAAAGCCTGCTGCAAAAGCGCTACCTGCTACTCTACTTGCTGATGGCGGCAGCCACCATAGCTATGCTGCGCCTGCTGCGGGCCATGCGGCGCTGATGGACGGCTGCCCGCTTGGTGGCTAGCATGTTTAGCCCTTACATTTACGCCCATCAAGTATTATTCATTTTCCAATCCATCCTGAATTATGAAGAAAGTATTGCTCTTGTTGTGCCTGGCTGTAGGCATGGCACAGGTATCGGTGGCACAAATAAAGCTGCCGGGTGCCAGCGATGTGCTGAAAAATTTCATTGCCCCGCCCAGCTTTACCGATGCTGGTAAAACCGCCAGTGGCATCGCCGATCTGCTGGGTAGCAAGCTGAGCCTGAGTGGCGACCAAAAGAAAAGCACCCTCGATGCTGTCACCGGATTTTTAGGCCAGAAAAAAGACATACTGGGCCTGGCCAAATCGAACCCGGCCGACTACCTCAAAAAGTTCAATCCGCTGCAGCAGGGCCTGTTTGGTAAACTCAAAACCATTTTAGGTGCTGCCAAGTTTGCCAACTTTCTGAAGCTGAAACCAACCGGCAACGGTGCGGGCAACTTGTTGAGTAACCTGTTTTTCTGATAACGGCCTTTAGCGCCCGGCATTAGCCGACATGATCCCCGCTGCCAGCTGCAGTGGGGATTTTTTTTTAATGCTGCAGGCCATGCTTGTAAGGTGGGACGCGGGCTATCGCGGAGCAGCGGATGGGCTCAGATATTCTTGCCAACACATCCCGGAACTACCCTTCGACAAGATCAGGGCAGCAGCTGGCAGGCACCGCATCTGCCCATTGCCAACTGCCCACTGTTGTAGGGGACACGGATTCCCGCGGATGAGCGAATTTCCACAGATTTTTTTCCGAACACCCGACACCGAACACCGAACAACTAACACCGCCCTTCGACAGGCTCAGGGCAGCTATTGATACGCAACTTCCCTGCAAATTGCCAACTCGCCGCCGTATCCAATGTGGCAGGCCCCTCCCGCGTTCAGGATGACGAACGATGCTCCGGTCTCCCAACTTTCGGACTTTCCGTCTCCGAACTCCCCCGCAATCCACAAAAAATCCCCAGCTTTTACGGTGCAGACCCCTACCTTTGCCGTCCTTTCACAAAACGGCAGGCATGGTGGCCTGTTGGTGAACTTGAAATAAACCGTGGCGCTTCTCCCGCCGCACTTATTTTGAACCAACCAAAAGGTGTAAAACACAGTAGTCATGAAACGTACATTTCAACCGCACAACCGTCGTCGCAAAAGCGTACATGGTTTCCGTAAGCGTATGCAAACCGCCAACGGTCGTAAAGTGCTGGCCAGCCGCCGTGCCAAAGGTCGCTACAAGCTGACCGTGAGCGATGAAAGCAAGCTGAAATAAGCAATGCCCGGTCCTCTGCCCACGCAGGTACCCGGCCGTAAGCACAATACTGAACAGCCCTCCCACTATTTGCGGAGGGCTTTTTATTTTACCACCCTGCTACCCGCCACATGAGCACGCCACGCCGCCATACTCTGGGCAAGGCTGAAAAGCTGAAGAGCCGCAAGCTGATCGATCAGCTGTTTGCGCAGGGGCGCAGCTTTACGGCCTTTCCGGTAAAAGTGGTGTACCTGGCTGCCCCTGCTCCCCCAACACCCGACCACCAACACCTAACACCTGTTCAGGTAGGCGTTACTGCCAGCACCCGGCACTTTAAGCATGCCACCGATCGCAACCGCATCAAGCGGCTACTGCGAGAGGCCTACCGCCTGCAAAAGCATGAATTGCAAGA
>JALOMC010000429.1 GCA_025455665.1 Chitinophagaceae bacterium
GCCTGCTGCCAGGTCCAGGTGCGGGGGCCGCTTTCAAATGGCTGGTGCAAAAACAAATGGTCGGGCTGGCGCTGTTCCCATTGCAGAAACAGCTCGATTGGTGCAAGCATATCGTTCACATTTAATGGCAATACAAGATGGCCGATAAATGTAAAGGATACCAATATGCCGTGTTGCAGGCAGTGCTTCAAATGGTCACACCGTTCTGATATTTTTTGCAAAAAATAACCGGGCTATAAATGCCGGTTATGCCAAGGGCCCTCAATAGCTGAAGGAGAACACCTGCGCATCGTGCAGCAGCAGCTTTACCAGCTGTTCGTGCCGGCTGGCAGGCCCATCTACATACCAGCTGGTTTCTACCACGCCATCGTGGCGGTGCTGCGCATGTACGCTGTGGCGCAGGCGGCATTGCTTAAACAGGTGTGCCAGGTGTTGCGCATCGCCATTGTTCAATTGGATAGTGATACGGTAGGTACGCTGCAGATTTACCCGATCGATACGGCGCTCCAATGCTGGCAGCAGCGCCATCACTACAAACACCAGCAAAGTGGCAAACAAAGCCAGCCTGGCATGCCCGGCACCCGCCGCCATGCCCAAGGCTGCCGTTACCCAAATGCTGGCAGCTGTGGTAAGGCCGTGGGTATGATCGTGCCCTTTGAAAATAACACCAGCGCCCACAAAACCAATGCCCACCACAATATTGCTGGCAATGCGTTCCGGCGCCATGGCGCCCCCTATCAGCGGGCTGAGCATAGTGTACAGGCAGGCACCCATGCTGATGAGCATCATGGTACGAAAACCTGCCGACTTGGTGCGGTATTCTCTTTCGGCGCCAATGATGGCACCCACCAGCATGGCCACCAGCAGCGGCTCTACTTGATTCCAATGAATAGGCATAGCAATATAGCTGCCGGGCAGCTACTTAAAGGTAAGTGCTTTTGGACGGAGCCGTTAATAGCAGCTACGGAGCTATAGCACAAAAAAATGCGATGCCGGCTTCATACCAGCATCGCACCATATACATAATACTAGCCACCAGCTTAGCGGAAAACAGCCTGCGTAGCATTGTCCAGCCGATCGGCTACAATGCTAAAAAGCCCGGCATTGCTCGTTTCGCTAATAACTACCACTCCATTGGTACGAACCGCATTGTCGAGTTGCGTACGGGTAATGGTAGAAAACCAAACATGCGGATCGAACGAAATCTTTGCAGTAGCCGGCGTATTCTGGCTTAGTGTGACTGCCGTGTTAGCATTTGCCTCAAACACTTCGCCCGAATTGAACTCGAACCGTACAGGCACTACCTGTCCGTTACCGTTTGTATAGCTACCCTCAGCCACTACCGATGGGCGGCTGGTTTCATCCTGAATTTCGATACCCAGATTGACCGACGTATAGGTACCAGCCGGAATATCCATTAAAAATGGAGGATTAGCAGTACCAGTCCGGATATCAATGGTAGTGATCTTTTCTTCTGTGATAGATACAGAACGGCCGTCGTTGCGATCGCCGTCAAACACAACTTCTCGCACCACAACGTAGCCCGAACTGAAGCTAACAACCGAAGAAGATGGCGGATTAACCGCACCGGCACTACCCGGCTGCGACATAGTGAGTGAAATGGTAAGACCATCATCCGATGAGTTATCCTTTTCGCAGCCCAGCAAGAGAATGGACAAGAAAAAGGCAGAAAGGGTAATGAACTGTCTTTTCATATCGAATAGTTTTTGCATGCGTGGCAAAATATGTACCATCCCATTTCCGAAATGGCCTGCTATAACTGCGGCTCATACTTTATAATTGCAGGTTATCTTTTTAGCCGAATTTGACAAATTCGTGACGAAGGATTTATGGCCTGATAACGTCCACCACGGCGTTGCCGGCACTGCATCACTTCCAACGCACGGTCGGGCACCACAGCCATCACATTTCTCTGCCAGCCCTGTACCTTCGCCGGCGGGCAGCCCGGCGGCTTTGCCTACTCACCAGCCTATCATTCCATGAAAATCGCCATCGCCCAACAGAACTACCACATTGGTAACTTTGAATACAACACGCTGAAAATGCTGGCTGCCATTGCCAGCGCCAAAGCCAAAGGCGCCGATCTGGTACTTTTCAGCGAGCAAAGTGTGTGTGGCTTTTCAGCGAGCAAAGTGTGTGTGGCTACCCGGCCCGCGACTTTCTGGAGTTTGATGATTTCATCAGCAAAAGCCGCCAGGCAGTAGAGCTGATAGCCAGCCACTGCATCGATATAGCCGCCCTGATAGGCGCCCCCGAACGCAACCCCGTACGCGAAGGCAAAGACCTGTACAACAGTGCCTGGTTTTTGTACCAGGGCAAGGTGCAGCAGGTCATTCACAAAACACTGCTACCCACCTACGATGTGTTTGATGAAAACCGCTACTTCGAAGCGGCCCACGAGTGGAACATTGTACACTTTAAAGGCAAAAAGCTGGCCGTCACCATTTGCGAAGACATCTGGAACCTGGGCGATAACCCGCTGTACCGCATTTGCCCCATGGACCAGCTGATGCAGCACCGCCCCGATGTGATGCT
>JALOMC010000090.1 GCA_025455665.1 Chitinophagaceae bacterium
CACTTCGTAGCCATTGAGGGTTGGCGCTTCGGCGCTATAGGTGGCGGGCACCGGCTGCACCCGCAAGGCACTGGCAGGCCCTTCGTTGTACAAATGCGAACTGTACAAACGCTGGCTATCGGCCGCCCACTGCTGGCGTAGCTGCTGCATGGCCTGCAGGCTGTGGCCGGTCGCAAAGTCGATACCGGTGGCCAGCGCCTTGCCCACATCGCGACGCAATACTTCTTTGTTGGTTTGCAGGTCGCTCAGCGCTTGCTCCAGGACCGCCGCATTGCTTGTTTCGTGCTGCTGCAGGGCTTGCTGCAGCAGGGCCTGCACCTGCGCCGATAGTTGCTTCACCGGCTCGTGGTACTGCTGCCAGGCGGCATCCTTGCCTTGCTTTACTTCATTTTTTACGTCCAGTTCCAGCGCTTCCAGTTCTTCGGCGCTTACCAGCTCATTGGCTTCTATCCACTCCCTGAATTTTTTGATACAGTCCCACTCCCGCTCCCAGGCCAGGCGTTCGGCACTTTTGTAGCGTTCGTGGCTGCCACTGGTACTGTGGCCTTGCGGCTGGGTTACTTCTTCTACATGAAAAAGCACGGGTACATGCTGCTGCCGGCACTTGGTCAGTCCTTCTTCAAAGGCTTCGCACATGCCGGCGTAGTCCCAGGCTTTTACCTTGTAAATGTGCATGCCATTGGTGCCCTCCATTTTCTGAAAGCCCTTCATAGCTTCTGAAATGCTGCCCTTGGTGGTCTGGTATTCTTTCGGCACCGAAATACCGTAGCCATCATCCCACACAAACACGGCCAGGGGTACTTGCAGCACACAAGCGGCATTCATGGTTTCCCAAAAATGGCCTTCGCTGGTGCTGGCATCGCCAATGCTGCAAAAGCACACCTCGTTGCCCTGCTGGCTCAGGTGGCTCAGCCCGGCCAGTTCAGGCAGTTGTCTGAAGCTTTTGCTGGCCAGCGCCAGCCCCAGGGCCCGGGGCATTTGGGCGGCCGTGGGTGCCATATCGGTGGCGGTATTGTACTGGTGTGCCAATGGCAGCAGCTGGCCGTCGGCATCCACATTGCGGGTCATAAAGTGGGCGTTCATTTGCCGGCCGGCACTCCAGGGATCGTGCTGCACATCGGGGTCGCCATAAATCTGGGCAAAAAACTGCTGCACCGTGGCCATGCCGAGGGCAAACATCCAGGTTTGATCGCGGTAGTAGCCGCTGCGCCAATCGCCCGGCCTGAAAAACTTGGCCAGCGCCACCTGCGGCAGCTCCTTGCCATCGCCAAAAATGCCAAACTTGGCCTTGCCGGTCAGCACTTCGCGGCGCCCCAGCAGGCTTACCTGCCGGCTGAGGTAGGCTTTGCGATAGTCGCTCAAAACTTCGCTGCGAAATGCTTCGAATGAAACAATAGCAGGATCCTGGTGGGCAGCAATCACGTTTTCCATGCGGCAAAAGTAGCAGTTTAGCCCCCAAAGGCACTAGCCTGCCGGCCGCCCTGTGGATAGAATTGGGCGAATCGCAGGCGGTCAATTTTAACAGCCGGTCGCCTCCCGTTTTTAGCACGGTTTTAGATACCTTAGCCCTGCTAAAACAGCATATCCATGAAAAAACAAATTTTGACCATGATGCTCGGCTTGCTGGCTTTTGCAGGCGTGGCCGTGGCGCAGCAAGACAAGAAAGAGGCCCTGTGGATCAACGAAACTTCGCACGACTTTGGCAAAATTCCGCAGGGCAAGCCTGTGTATACCCATTTTGAACTAAAGGGCATGGGCGATAGCCTGAAGCTGGAAATGGTGCAGGCTGGTTGCGGTTGCACCACGCCGGAGTTTAAAGCTGGTGCATATGCCCCTGGCGAGCCGGTTAAAATTAAAGTAGGCTTTAATGCAGCGGCGGCTGGTCCTTTCAGCAAGCCCATCACCATCACCTACAATGGTGGTCAGCAAAAAGTGATCATGATTACCGGCACGGTAGAGGTAACGCCAGCGGCGCCCGCCCCCGCCAATGGTGCCGTAGGAAAAATCAAACAATAATTTGAACCGTACTTTACAAAAAAGCGTCGGCTACCGTCGGCGCTTTTTTGTACCAATTATATGCGCTTATGAAAGCTGTACGTTTTTTTTGGCCGCTGGTGCTGATAGCAGGTGCTGCGCTGGCACAGGCTGGTGTAGATGCGCTGATAAAGTTTGATAAAACAAATGTGACCCTGGGCAAAATCAAACAAAACAAGCCGGTGACGGTGAAGTTTTCCTTTAGCAACCCCGGTAACCGGCCCCTGATCATAGCCGATGCCACCGCAGAGTGCGGCTGTACCAGTCCCGAGTTTCCAAAAAAGCCCATTGCGGCTGGCGGTACCGGCATTATTATAGTAACCTACGATGCCAAGGAGGCGGGCGTGTTTACCAAAAGGGTGACGATTAGCCTGGTAAATGTGAAAGAAACCAAAGTGCTGACCCTGACGGGTGAAGTGGTGAAATGACCCGCCGGTCGCAAAATCCCCGGCGGCAGTTTTTGGAAAAAATAATCGGTTCCCCCTACATTTGCAGCCCATTTGGCGGGGTAGCTCAGCTGGTTAGAGCATCGGATTCCGCCTGCTTTGGGCGCTGTTTTTTTTGCCGGCATCTAGTCTCCTCACCTCATCAGGGGGCACAATAGCTGCCTCATTTTCTGAAGCGATACCTCTGCACCTGCAGGCCATTGGGCATTTGGCCCGCCGCACTGCTATCGGCCGTTGGTACCAGCGTGGGCATCCGCAGGGTGCCGGTGCCGGCCGGCCTCAGCAAAGGCATATTGTCTTGCGGCAATGCATATACATCGCCATAAGCATTGCTGCCCAGTTTTCGAAGGGGTGTACCCGCCGTTGCGGTTAGCAGTGTATCTGCCAGCTTCGACTTTGTTAAGGGCAATGGCCTGACCCGGTGAGGCCATTCCAATGCCGGTGCTGGCGCCTCTTTCTGTTGCTGCCGCCTGATTTTGTTGTAGCGTTCCCAGTTTACCTCGGGCTGTAGCTGGGCCCAGGCACCGGCGGTATTCATGATCAGCAGCGTACAAAACATCCAACGCATAAGCAGGTCCGTTTTAATGATGAGTGCCATGAAATTAAAACAGCCCCCTCGTAGCACCAACCAGCCGACTGTTAAAAAAAGCGCTGCCCTCATATCCGCACCTCGTTGTGCAGCTGGCCTTCCAAAAAGCGCTGCACATTTCCCAGCGTGGTTTGGGCTATTTGGGTCAATGCTTCGCGGGTAAAAAAGGCCTGGTGAGCGGTGATGAGTACGTTGGGAAAACTCATCAGGCGCTGAATGACATCATCCTGAATAATATTGCTACTGAGGTCGCGGAAGAACAGTTTTTCCTCCTGCTCGTACACATCTATGCCCAGTGCACCCAGCTGGCCGCTCTTCAGTGCGTTTATGGCATCCCGGCTGTTCACCAATCCGCCACGACTGGTATTGATCAGCACCACACCCTTTTTCATTTGCCCCAGGCTATCGGCATTAATGAGGTGGCGGGTATGATCATTGAGCGGACAGTGAAGCGAAATGATATCGCTGTCAGCAAAGAGGTAGCCCAAATCGGTATACTCCACGCCAAGGGCGGTCAGCTCCTGGTTGGCCACCAAATCAAATGCCAGTACGCGGCAGCCAAACCCCAGCATGATGCGGGCAAATGCCTGGCCAATATTGCCGGTGCCTACCACCCCTACGGTTTTGCCGTATACGTCAAAACCCAACAGGCCATTCAACGCAAAGTTTTGCTCCCGTACCCGGTTGTAGGCTTTGTGTGTTTTGCGGTTCAGCGTCATCAGCAGGGCTACTGCATGCTCGGCCACCGCCTGTGGCGAGTAAGCGGGCACCCGCACCACCCGCATGCCATGGGCAGCAGCGGCCTGCAGGTCTACATTGTTGAAACCCGCACAGCGTAATGCTATCAGCTGCACGCCCTGGGCTGCCAGCTTTTCAATGATGCCCGAGTGGCAGTGATCATTTACAAAAATGCATACCACAGTAGCACCTTCGGCCAGCTGCACAGTATGGCTACGCAGCTGCACATCAAAAAAATCAAGTTCAAAGCCGTGCTGAATATTTTCCTGCTCGAAAAACTGGATATCGTAAGGTTGGGCACTGAAGAAGGTAATCTTGGCCATGGGGTAAAAAGCTTGGTGATAATGAGCAGGGAATATAGCGTGCCGATGCAATTGGCAAATGCCTTGTGCAGGCATTGGCCCCGGCCAGCTTCACGGCAGGTTGCCCGCGGCCATAAAATGGCAGGCAGGTCGGCGGCATTCCGCTTTTCCAACGTATTTTTTCGGCGTGAAAAGAATACTTGCCTTTGCGCTGGGCTGTTGGCTGCTACCACTGCTGGCCACCGCACAGCAAGCGGGCCGCCAGCCCTACTGGCAGCAGCAAGCCGACTACCAACTGCAGGTGCGCCTGAATGATACCACGCATGCGCTGGATGGAGAGGTGCGAATTTTGTACACCAATAATAGCCCCGATACGCTGCGCTTTTTATGGATACACCTGTGGCCGAACGCTTATAAAAACGACCGAACGGCCTTTGCCGAACAGACCCTGTTGGAAGACGATAACCGCTTTTACTTTTCAAAGCCGGCCGACCGCGGCTACATCAACCGTATCAACTTTTCGGCCGATGGCCAGCTGGCTACAGTGGAAGACCACCCACGCCACATCGACATTGTAAAATTGCTGCTGCCACGGCCGTTGCCGCCTGGCCGGCAGGTGGCTCTGCACACACCTTTTCATGTACAGCTACCCCGCATGGTGAGCCGCGGTGGCCATTTCGATGGATTTTATGCTGCCACCCAATGGTATCCTAAAGTAGCCATGTACGATGCCAGCGGCTGGCACGAAATGCCCTACCTATCAGCCGGCGAGTACTATAACAACTTTGGCCGCTACGATGTGCAAATAACACTGCCCGCCAACTACGTGGTGGCAGCCACCGGCCAGCTGCAAAATGCCGAAGAACTGGCATGGCTGAAAAAACATAAACACAGTGCGGCCATTGCTACGGCCCCTGCCACTGCTAAAAAAGAATTATTCAAAACGCAACGTAGTCCCAGACTTACCAACCCGCCATCGAGCCGGCAAACCAAAACCCTGCGCTACACTGCCGACAGCGTTACCGATTTTGCCTGGGCTGCCGATAAGCGTTTTGCTGTAAAGTATGATACCTGTGCACTGGCAGACAAAGTAGTTGATGTCTGGAATTTTGTATTGCCAGAAGATGAAGAGCGTTGGTCGGAGAGCATGCGCTTCAGCAAGCGGGCACTCCGCTTTTATAGCCAGCAGCTGGGCAGCTATGCCTACCCGCAGGTAAGCGTGGTAGCCTCTCCTGCCAGCCAAACCGATGGCATGGAGTATCCTATGCTGACGCTACTGAACGACAAAAGCGGTAGTGAGATATTGCTCGATATCATCATTGCCCACGAAATAGGCCACAACTGGCTGCAGGCAGTATTGGCCACCAACGAACGCAGCAGCGCCTGGCTCGACGAAGGCATGAATACCTTTTTGGAACGGCGCTACTACCAGCGCTACTATGGCGAAGTAAGCCAGCGCAATGCTCACCTGAAAATGCCGGCCGACGGCACCGAAGTACTGCTGCGCTACCTGCAGGAGCAGCGAAAGGATGCCCCCATAGCCAGCGCTGCAGATACAGTGATGCCACTGACGCACTATAGCCTGGTGTACAATAAAGCCGCCAACTGGCTGCAGCAGCTGGAACAAAAAATTGGCAGCAAGGCCATGGATAGCTTGCTGCACCAATACTACCGCCAATGGCAATTCAGGCATCCTACCGAAGCCGACCTGCTGGCGCTGGCACAACAGCAAACAGGCCAATCGTTGCAAGATTATTTTTCGCTGTTGCATCGCACCGGCCCCTTGCCCACTACTACCAAGCCGCAAACGAAACCTACATTTTTATTCAATTTCAACGAGACAGATAAGTATCGCTATATAGGGGTGGCACCTATAGCTGGCTTTAACCAATACGACCGTACGCAACTAGGCCTGGCCGTGCACAACTACAACGTACCGGCCCAACCACTGCAATATGTGCTGGCGCCATTGTATGCCACCGGCAGTCAGCGTATAAATGGCTATGCGCATGCCGACTACCATTGGTATCCGCAACGAGGCCGGGTACACCGGGTAAATGTGTTTGCTGGCATCGCCAGGTTTGGCACCAACAGCGGCATCGGCCAGAACAACGAAAAACTGACTATTGGTTTCAACAAACTCAGCTTTGGCAGCACCTTTCAACTGAAGCGACGCCATGCGCTGAGCACCATCGAACGCAGCATTGATGTGCGTGCCTTTTTGATCAGCGAAGAACAACTGCGCTTTGAAACACCGGCACCACCCGGCGATACTGTTTTTTTTGCTGTAAAAGCAGGTAGCAAAACCATCTTTATACCGCAGGTAAGCATGCGCTGGCAGCAAACCCGCAGCTTATATCCATGGCAGGTAGTAGCTTCCGTGCAGCAGGTACAACAAATTGTACGGGCCAGTGTAGAGGCCAATTTCTTTTTGAACTACAATGCCGGTGAACAGGGTATTGCTGCTCGTTTTTTTGCAGGTAAAATCTTTTACCTGGCAGAGCGTACTGAAAAGTTGCGCAACGATCATTATCGTTATCACTTCACCATGTATGCCCCCAACGGACAGCAAGACTACACGTACAGCAATCCATTTATCGACCGCAACCAATCGGTAGCCCTGGGTGGGCGGCAGATAGCCATGCGTGATGGCGGCTTTAAATACCGCAGCGACTTCAGCGCGGTCATACCCGGCCTGAAGCCGACCGGCACCGATTATTTCGATAATTGGCTGGCGGCACTCAACCTTGATATCGACATTCCCACCAAACTGAATCCGTTATCTGTATTGCCATTCAAAGTACCCTTGAAGATTTTTGCCGATCTGGGCACCTCCTCGTCGCCGTGGCAGGCGGGCAGTACGCACCCGAAATTTTTGTACAGCATAGGTATACATGTACCGGTTCTCAAAGTGCTGCATATTTACTACCCAGTGCTGCAAAGCAAAGCCTTTCGGGAACCCAATAGTGTAAACGATCCCTTCAGAGCGGGTGGCCCCCGCTGGTGGACGGAGCGGCTCACCTTTAGCCTGGACCTGCCGGCGTTGAAGAAAAACATGCCGATTCCCATTTTTTAGCCGGATGGCCAGTACTCCTGCCATAGTTCGCCTACCGCATACCGCTATTGACCAACAGCGCTGGGATGCGTGTGTGCAGGCGGCCCCCAATGGCTTGCTCTACAGCCTGAGCGGCTACCTGAACCACATCAGCCCCGGCTGGCAGGGCCTGGTGTACGGCGATTATGAGGCCGTGATGCCCCTGCCCATGAAGCGCAAGTGGGGAATGCCGTATGTGTGGCAACCCTGGGGATTGGCGCAGGGTGGCGTCAGTAGCAAAAACGGACAAATGCTTACCCCGGCATTTATAGCGGCATTAGGCAGTTCACTTCGATATGGCACCCTTGATCTGAATGAAACCGACCAACTGCCTGACACCAGCATGGGTACCTGCCAGCTACGCACCAATCTGGTATTGCCACTCGACAGGCCCTACACCGAGATTGCAGCAGGCTATACCGATGATGCCAAAAAAAATCTGCGAAGAGCCGATCGCCAGCACCTACAAGAAGTTTTTAATGATGTGCCGGTAGCAGTTGTAGCCCGCCTTTATAAAACACAGTATGGTGCAGTAAATGCCGCAGCGCATAGCCAACAATTGGAAGCACTGGCAGGTGCCGGCGAATGGCTGCTGCAGCAGGGGTTGGGCTTTACCATTGGCATTCATGCCAGTGATGACAACGAGTTGTTGGCAGCTGCTTTGTTCGGTTACTACAAACATAGGTTGTACTACCTGCTGGGCGCTCCTACACAGCGTGGGCGGCAGCAGCAGGCGGTATACTTTTTGCTGGACACTGTTATTCAGCAGTACGCTCAGCAGGCAATGTTGCTCGATTTTGAAGGATCGGATATTGAAACCGTTGCAGCATTTTATCGGCGCTTTGGGCCTGTCAATCGCCCTTACCCAAGCTGGCATATCAACCAACTACCCTGGCCGCTGCGGTGGCTCAAAAAATAGGTATCGCTTTACAGATGAACGCCTGCTATACTTCGATAGCGGCAGCGCTGATGCGCTTCAGCAACACCTGCTCAGCTATAGACAAATCGATAGGCGTAGTGATTTTAATATTGGTATCCTCCCCTTCCATCAGGTGTACTTCTATGCCAAACGCTTCTACAACCGTGGCTTCGTCGGTAAACCGCTCTTTGAACTCAATTTGGTTCATAGCCGGCAGCAGTATTTTGCTATGAAATGTTTGCGGGGTTTGTACCACCCGGAATGCATTGCGGTCTACGGCTACACTACCGGCTTCGCGAAGGTGCCGCAGGCTGTCTTTGGGCAATACAGTAGGGATAGCGCTACCATGCTCCATGGCCGAGTCGAAACAGTAGCGAATAAGCTGTGGCGTAACCAGGCAGCGCACCCCATCGTGCACAAAAATGATGGACTCGCCTTCGGCCATTTGTACACCATGGCGTACCGAATGAAAGCGGGTTTCGCCACCGGCTGTAAACAAGAAACGGGCGGGATTGAAGTAGGCGTCTACTATTTCGCGGCCCTTTTCAATATGCTCTTCGGGCAATACCAGCACAATCTGCAGGTCATCGAATGCATCGAGAAACGCTTTCAGGGTATAGTACAACACCGGCTTGCCCAGCACTGGCATAAACTGCTTGGGCAGGTCGCTGTTCATGCGTTTGCCTATTCCGCCTGCTACCACTACCGCATACTTCTTCATATCGCTATCGCTTGGTTACATTTTCTGGCTACGAAAATGCAGGGAAACTGCACAGGTACCACCGGCAGAGCAGTGGCTGGCAAAAAAAATTAATGTGCTCATAACATTCGGGTAACCAAAGCGGTTTAAAAAAAGCCATGCTACAGGTAGTACAGTATCAACATGGAAAACCTGACATTTGCCAAAACCAAATTCGGAAGCCATGAAAAAAATGATACTCTCATTGCTGCTGGCTGGCGGGCTGGCACTGGCCGGCTGTAGCAGCGAGGCCGAAAAAGCCAAAGCCAGCGCCGATGCGCAGGTGGCCTCTTTGGGCGATAGCCTGTACAAGCAAGTAATGGACCTGCACGACGAAGCGATGCCCAAAATGGGTAAGCTGAAGGGTTTGCAGGCGGCGGCGCAGGCTCAGATCGACTCGCTGACAAAACTGAAAAAAGCCGACCTGCAACCGCTGATTGACAAACTGACCGCCCTGAAAACGCAATTGGCCGAGGCCGAAAAAGGGATGGACGACTGGATGACCCAACTGGATATAGAAAAGGTAAATGCGGCTGTAGATGAGAAGGCCCGCTACTTTACCGACCAAAAAGCAAAAGCGCAAAAAATGCGGGATGACATTTTTGCTGCCCTCGACAGCGCCGCGACCGTCATCAAACAATAAGCTGCTGCTCGAAATAGGCTGATTCAGCCCGAAGGTCCAGAAAGGGGTGCGCCTCTTTCAGGGCCTTTGTTTTTTGGAGCATTTTCTGCAAAAACTGCTGATGCGCTACCGAGCCGGCATGCTGGGGCCGATGCTGTACGGCCAGGCGCAATTGGTCCAACTCTTTCATCAGGCTAAGGCTTGGTGCATCAATACAGGCTGCACTAAATTTTTCCCATACATATTGTGTGGCGGCGTAGTTGGGATGCACCAAATCTTCGGCATAAAACCGGTAGTCACGCAGGTCATCGATGATGAGCTCGTATGCCGGAAAGTAAAACAGGTCGGGCAGCTGCTGCAGCAAAGTAGCTACGGCCAAATGCAGGGCCCCTTTGCTTCGGTTGTTTTCTACCAGCCCTTCGCGGTAGTGGCGCACCGGGCTGATGGTGAAAATAATGGGCAAACCGGGACGCACCGACCGCACTATGCTGATAGTGCGCTGCAACGAAGCCAGCAATTCTTCGAGGCTGGCCAGCCGATGCTGAAAATGATTGGCCGGCACCTTGTGACAGTTGGCTACCACCTGCCCGGGTGTACCACCCCACTCCTCCGTTTTCAGTTCGTACACAAAGGCCGAACCGAGGGTCAAAATCAGCCAGTCGGTTGTTTGTAAAAAACGATAGGCTTCCTCATTGGCAGCCTGCATGCCAGCGAGTGCAGTAGCCGCATCGGGGTGCGAAAAACGACCATGAAAATCCCAATGCGTCCAAAGATCCTGGTGGTGAAACAAGTCGGCTGCTGTATAGCTGCGCTGCGTGGCACAGTGCGTGAGCACCCGTTCTATACTCAGCGGGTTGAACACAATGCCGTGCGGATTTTCCAACACCTGAAACTTGAGCTGCCGCAGCCGCTGGCTCATATGATCGGTAAAGCAGCTGCCCACCAGCATCACCGGCTGCTGTATGTTGAGCTGGCGATCAAAAGGTTTGATATCAAGTTCGAGCCTGAACTGCATGTACGCTATTGAAAAATTTGCTGCGCCATGGCGGCCGCCGCCTTTAGTGCCTGACGGTCATAGTCCAGCGGTATTTCCTGCTCATTTAAATAATCGAACACCCACTCTGTATTCATGTTTCCCACCAATGCATTGCCAGCCATGGGGCAGCCACCTAGGCCCCTCAGGGCCGCATCAAAACGGCGGCACCCAGCTTGCCAGGCAGCAGCCAGCTTGGCATGGTGCGTATCGGCCGTGCTATGCAGATGCACGCCCACCTCCATGCCCGGAAAGGCCTGCTTTACAGCACGGGTA
>JALOMC010000430.1 GCA_025455665.1 Chitinophagaceae bacterium
GCTTCGTCTATCCCGGCCTCTACCGTTTCTGGTTGGAAAAAAGGCAACAACACCCATCAAAAATAATAGCCGATGCGGGCCGAAAAGCCATGGCCTTCGTCGTAGCGGCCCCGCTTGTTGCGCATTACATGCCGGTAGATACCCACATTGAACTCAGCCGCTACGGCCAGGTGCTTACCCAATCGGTACTCAATGCCCAGCGGCACTTGCCAGCGTTGCCACCTGAAGTGCTGACCCGGCAAGTGAGGACCCTCTTCGCTATTCTGTTCCAATACTACAAAGCCGCCCTGCGTTGAACTGCGGCTTCGCTGAAAAAAGCGTGTCTGCGAAATCTCGTTGTTCAGTGTCCACATATTTACCCACGACAGGCCGGTATAAAATGAAAGGCGCCTGGCCCGCCGAAACGGCTGCCAGCGCTGTATCCAACCCAATTGCAGGCCCAGCAGCTGAAAATGCATATCGTTGCTATACTCCTGCAGCGTCCGTTCAAAGCCATCAGGCAGCGAGGTAGACTGACTGGCAGAAAGCGTTTGACCCGGAATCATCGCCTTGTGGTAGACCAAGCCGGTTTGCCAGCTGGCATGTCGCCAAAACTCGCCAGCCCGCTCCTTTTGCCAGCGCCAACTGGCATCCAGCTGCCACAAAAAAGCATCGCTGATGGTCGAGCGCCGCGAAAAGCCATTGTAATTGAAAGCCGGGAAAGAGGCGCCTTCGGCCAAATAATGCTCGAACAAAAAAGGGAAGGCATGGTACCGAAATGAAGTTTCGAGCCAGCTACTTCCTGCCTTCACGCCATCCAACTTCAGCGCACCTTTTGTTTGAGCGAAGACGGTAACCTGCACAAAAACGGCCAACAACAACAGTTTTGCTTGCAATGGCTTCATAGCTAAAACAATGTGATAAGGCAAAATAGCCCTTCAACGGATAGAACTACTTTTGCCCGCCATTGTTTTAGCATTCATTATGATTTCAAGTGCTCCTACAGTTCATAGCCCCAACAAAGCCGTGTACTACTGGCTACTGGCAGGGGTAGCCATGACCATTATTCAGGTAGCATTGGGCGGCATTACCCGCCTTACGGGCAGCGGCCTCAGCATTACCGAGTGGGATGTGGTGACCGGCAGCTTACCCCCGCTGAACGAAGCGGCCTGCTCAATGCCGATTTTGACTTGGCCGACTTCAAGTTCATTTTCTTTTGGGAATGGTTTCACCGCTTGTGGGCCCGCCTTATTGGGGTGGTATTTGCCATCGGTTTCCTTTACTTTTTGGTAAAAAAACAGATCAGGCCGGGCATGGTGAAGCCCCTGCTCATTTTGTTTGTGCTCGGTGGCTTGCAGGGCGCCATTGGCTGGATCATGGTAGCCAGCGGGCTGGAAGGCGATGCTGTGTATGTAAAGCCTACCCGCCTGGCCATGCACTTTGTGTTTGCGCTGGGTTTGCTATCGTACACTTTTTGGTTTGCGCTGCAGCTGGGTGCGGCCGGTGTACAGCGCCGCCCGGTACCCGCCCTGCGCCAGTGGGCACTGGCGCTGCTGGCCTTGCTGGTGCTGCAGCTGCTGTACGGTGCGCTAATGGCCGGGCACAAAGCAGCCAGCGCTGCCGGCACCTGGCCCACCATTAATGGGGCCTGGCTATCGCCGGCTGGCCTGTACAAGGCCGATCAGTGCACTTTATGCACCGCGGCTTGGCCTACCTGCTGGCCATTTGCGTGGTGTGGGCAGCGCTAAAGGCCCGGCAACAGTACGGCAGCCTGCGCCGCTACTGGTGGGTGCCAGCCATGCTGGTACTGCTGCAGGTGCTGCTGGGTATTGCTTCGGTGCTTAGCAGCCACAGCATTGTACCCAATAGCTGGGGCCTGTTTGAGTGGATGGCCCAGCTGCACCAGCTGGTAGGCATGTGCCTGAGCAGCTGTAACGGCTGTCTTACCTTTTCAGCCATTACATGCGTACGCATTCACTCAAGCGATCTGTTGCCCGGTTCTTCACAGGCTGCTGGTACTCCATGCCGCTGCAGCTGTTGTTCATTCATTTCAGGCGCTATCAAATTCTGCTGCTGTTTTGGTACATACTGTTTGCCACGGTGCATGGCAGCTTTATGAACAAGTTTGGCGCCCACATGCTGTTTTTGTACCCCGAATATTTGAGCAAAGTAAACATGCTGAGCACCTTGCTGGTAGGAAGTGCTGTGGGCATCTTCATCATGTGCTGGAATATTACCACCTTCATCCTGCACAGCCGCGACTTCAAATTTTTAGCGGCCACCACCCAGCCGTTTCTGAAATACTGCATCAACAATGCCATCATTCCGCTGGCTTTTCTGGGCTTTTACTTGTCAGAAGGCATCAGGTATACCGCCTACCAGGAGCTACTGCCAGTGGGCACCATTGTGCAGCTGGCGCTGGGCTTTTTGCTGGGCTTCAGCCTGATCATTTTGCTTAGCTTTTTGTACTTCTTTGGTGCCGACCGTACCATTTACAACCGCCTGAGCCCGGCCGAGAAGCAAACACTGGCCACCAAACGCCATCGCCTCCAAAATTTTCGGCATCGCAACCGGCACCGCTACCGCATCGACTGGTATGTTGGCGCCACCCTGCGCCTGCGGCAGCCTCGCAATGTGGCTCACTACGATGAGGCCTTTCTCGATCGCATTTTCAGCCAGCACCACCTGGCAGCGGTGTTCTCCGTCCTACTTGTGTTTGCCATGCTGGTAGTAGCCGGCTTTTTGCAAGACAATGTGTACCTGCAGCTACCCGCCGCAGGCAGCATCACCGTCTTTTTTGCCATCCTCATTGCCGTGGCGGGCGCCTTCTCTTATTTTTTGGGCAATAGGGCGCTGCTGTTTTTGCTGCTGCTGTTTTTGCTGTTGAATGTGCTATACCAGCAAAACATACTGGACCCCCGCAACAAAGCCTATGGCCTGCGCTACGCCGCCGATAGCCTGCGGCCCGCCTACACCGAAGCGGCTTTGCACCGGGCTGCTCATCCCGATTCTATCCGGCAAGACTCGCTGCAATACATCCGCCTGCTAAATACCTGGAAGCTGCGCCAACCAACATCCAAACCCGCACTGGTTATTATCAGCTGCAGTGGTGGCGGTGTGCGGGCAGCTACCTTTACCACCCAGGTATTGCATCAGCTGGATAGCGTATTGCCAGCACCCGTTTTATCGCAAGCATTTTTAATAACCGGTGCTTCGGGC
Source organism: Chitinophagaceae bacterium (assembly GCA_025455665.1). Taxonomy (GTDB): domain Bacteria; phylum Bacteroidota; class Bacteroidia; order Chitinophagales; family Chitinophagaceae; genus Phnomibacter. The sequence continues at coordinate 3,199 of JALOMC010000430.1, forward strand.
GGCATGCTGGGTGCTGCCTGGTACCGCGAAGTATACCGCCGGCAGCAGCGTGGCGAAATAACAGCCGCCCAACTACCAGCCTTGCGCAGCGCTGTTTCGCAAGACCTGCTCAATCCGCTATTTTCTTCTTTTGTTACCCGCGACCTGCTTTCGCCAGCACAGTTTTTTACCTACCAGCAGCAGCGCTACATCAAAGACCGCGGCTATGCCTTTGAGCGAAAGCTGAGTGCCAATACGCAAGGCTGGATGGATAAGCGCCTGAGCGACTACACTGCCGAAGAAGCAGCTGGCAGCATACCAAATTTGTTGCTATCGGCCGTTATCACTCGTGATGGGCGCCGTTTGTTTTTTGCCAATCACTCCGTTCGCTTTCTCACACGGCCCGGCCTGGAGCATGGGCCGGCAGCCCATGCCGATGCGCTGGACTTCAATAGCTACTTTGCCAGCCGTGGTGCCCGGCAGCTTAGCTTTTTATCGGCCCTGCGCATGAACGCTACTTTTCCGTACGTGCTGCCCAATGTGTGGCTGCCCACCCAACCCGTAGTAGATGTAATGGATGCGGGCTTCAGAGACAATACCGGACTGGAAACAGCGCTGCGTTTTGTACAATATTTTGATAGCTGGATAAAAGAAAACTGCAGCCAGGTGCTGCTTTTACAAATTCGGGATAAACCCGAGGGC
>JALOMC010000091.1 GCA_025455665.1 Chitinophagaceae bacterium
GCTCATCATTACCACCCATTGCAGCAAGATGACTACCAAAGTAGATGCCGGAAAATTCAAGTTCGAGTTTACCGAGGATTTGAACAAGAGCAATGGTATCATCCCCAATGCTATCACCCACGGGTCGGCCGATGTATCGGTCAGCCTGGGTAGCAAGGGCATTGGCAAATGGGGGCCGGTAAAAGCCGAAGTGGGTGCCGGTGTAGATCTGCACATTGAGTTTACCGCTCAGGGCATCAAAGAAGTATCGGCTACAGTGGGGGCCAATGTGGAAGTAGGTACCGATATGTTTGATAAGGCAGGAGGAATAGGGCAGGTTGTAAAAAATGGCGGCGCTGGGTACATGCGTGAGACAGGCAATACCGTGCTGCTACCTGGCGTGGGTGATCAATCGGCCAGCGTAGCCGGGGTAGCCGGTACCATTACGCTCAATAGCGGCAGTGGTGTAGTGGGCTCGGGCATGCTGGGTGGGTTGAAGTTGTGAGGCGCCGATAGCATTTTTGCGGTCAGCAATTTGTACATTACAAGGCAGTTTAGCTGCCAGCAGCGTATGAACAAACTCTTGAGCAGCATTTATTTTTTAGCTACATGCCTTACTTGTGTTGGCCAAAATGTGGGTATTGGCAATGCCGACCCTGCCTATCGGCTGGATGTATCAGGGCGCATGCGAATCCGATCGGGCAATGATGTATTCAATAGCGCAGGTTTTTGGTTAGGTGGCATTGCGGGTTCGGGCGATGAAGCATTTATCGGCGTAGTTAAAAACCAATTGGTGGGCATCTATGGCAACTATGGTGCGGGCTGGGCATTTACACTCAACACAGAGAATGGACGCGTTGGCATTGGTACCGACTCAGCCACAGCACCGCTCAGTTTTTCCGATGGCGCTGGAAGTAAAATCATGCTAGGTCGAAGACAAGGCTTCACCGGCGAATATGGCATTGGTATTAATAGCAACCAGCTGCGTTTTTACATGCCCACATCAATAAATGACATGCATTTTGGTATGGGTGATAATGCCAGTTTTACCTCCATGCTACGCTTGAGCGATTTGGGCACCCTGGTGGTGGGCAATGGGCAGCACGATAAAGCCGGATTGGTAGTAGAAAGAAAGCAAGGTGCCGTGAATGCTATGTTTGGCAGTAATACGACAGGCGTGGCCATCGAAAGTAATTTCCCCGGTATTGGTATCAATACGTATTTCCGTTCTTTCAGGCGTGCCATCAGTACCGGCTTTGGCGGCTATATCGGTGTTGATCCGGTAGTCGGCGGTATGAATTTTTTTGTTACTGAGCAGTCAGTGATTGCCAATGATCCGGCTTCGCTACGAAATGCTATTACCATCAGGCCCAATGGCCATGTGGGTATTGGTACTGGTGCGGCGGCCGCTTTTCCGTTGGATGTGAATGGAAATGTACGCTTGCGCCGGCAGAGTGCTACCGCTGCGCAGCCGGCAGTAGTGTTTGCCGATGAAACGGGCGTCAACCGCGGGCAGGTGGGTGCCCTTGGCAACGGCTATTTTGGCATAGGAGATATGGTGGGCAATTACCAGTTGGGCTTCAACGTATCGAGCGGGTCGCTTCTCTTAAACGGGTCGGAGGGCAACTATGGGCAAGTGCTGGCCAGTGGCGGGCCCGATGCCATGGCTCGCTGGCTGCACCTGGGGGCGCTGATGCCGTCGCTTCAGTATGGCAGCTCCACGGTGGCCACGCCGGCACAATTGGGCTGGTTCAACTTTGCCAATACACAGCAGACATACGATTTGCGTACCGGCCGCTGGCGGCTGATTTTTTCTGCCTTGGTGGAGGCCACTAACAACACCAACCAAAATGGAGCTATTCGCATAGGTGTGTCTATCAACGGGACGCACCTGAGTCTGATAGGTACCGAAGGCATCACAAAAATCACAGTGCCTGCTTCGTCCAGTCGCACTTTTACCATTGCCAATGTAATGGCAGATGTGGCACCTACCAACAATTGCATTGTTCAGTGGGCTGCCGCACATATGATTGGCAGTGGCTCCAACGTCAGCAGTGTTACCATTCATTATTGGTCGGTACAGTTTATACCTATTGATTAGAAGCTATGCACCGTCCTGCCTTTATATCTTTCACTATTGCTCGGCTCGGCAGTGTGTTGCTATTAAGCGCCACCGCTACTGCGCAAAATGTAGGTATCGGCAATACTAATCCTGCTTTTTTATTGGATGTATCAGGACGTATGCGAATTCGCTCGGGGGCCAGCGCCGACAGCTCGGCTGGTATATGGCTGGGGGGCATACAAAGCAGCGGGGAAGAGGCTTTTTTGGGCGTCGCCAAAAACCAGCTGGTGGGCTTTTTTGGCAACTATGGTGCCGGCTGGTCTTTTACCTACAATACGCAAACCGGCACCGTGGGCATTGGTACCGATGCTGCCACTGCGTCGCTTAGCCTTGCGCAGGACGGCGGCAGCAAAATAATGCTGGGCAGGCGCTCTGGCGCTACAGGCGAGTTTGGTATAGGTGTGGCCAACAATGAGCTGCGTTTTTATATGCCCACCGCTGTAAACGATATACAGTTTGGCACTGGTACCAACAGCAGCTTTACGTCCATGCTACGCCTGAGTGATTTGGGTACGCTGGTGTTGGGCCCCGGCCAGCACGATAAGGGCGGTCTGGTAGTCGATAAAAAGCGAGGGGCTGTGAACGCCATGTTTGGTAGCAACACTACCGGCATCGCCATCGAAAGCAGTTTTCCCGGCATTGGCATCAATACCTATTTCAGCGATGTTCGTCGTGCTATCGGCACCGGTTTTGGCGGCTACTTTGGGGTAGATCCCATTGCTGGCGGTATGAATTTTTTTGTGACCGACCAATCGATTGTGGCCGGTAATACAGCTCCGCTGCTACATGCCATCAGTATCAGGCCCAATGGCAACGTGGGGATTGGTACCGGCGCATCAGCTACCGAGCGGCTGGAAGTGCAGGGTATATTTCGGCTGCGGTCCTCCGTTGCCGGTGTGCCGGCCTCGCTGCAGGTAGCCACCGAGGCTGCTACCGCTATAGGCAGTGTAGTGCTGGATGCGCAAGGCCTGGGCCTGAACGATGGCAGCGGCAACCGCTTGATAAGGCTGAACACCAGCAACGGTGCGCTCCAATTGGGCCGAAACAACTCTGCACCGGTTTCATCGGCGGTGGCTACATCTGCTGCCAACTCAATCGGCGGTCCATTCTGGCAGCGACCTGGTGGTTTGATACCGTCCCTGTTTTTCAATGATCGCAACAATGCACCCACGGTAGCAGCGGGTGGCACAGCCGGATGGTGGGCGGTGCCCGGGGCAGCCTATTCACTGCAGCTTTCGCAGCGCTACCGTGTCATGGTATCGGGTTATTTTACCGCGCAGGCACACGACTTCTGCTTCCTTTGCCCTATTGCAGTGGGGAGTGTCCGGTTGTTGCTGAATGGCCAAATCGTATCTCCATCTGTCACTTTAGGGCGCTTGGTTGCCAGCCTTGGCACCGGTGATGAAACTACAGTTGCCGGTATTCAGTTTGACCTGGCACCCGGCACCCACCAGCTGCAGTGGCAGCTATTCAACAATGGCTGGTGGAGCCGTATGACGGTAGAATACTGGTCTATTCAGCTGCTACCCATCGATTAGCAGTGGCTTTCATTTCTCCACCCGCTTCACTACCAGCAGCCAGTCGCCCTCCAGCGGCAGGTAGCCGTACTCGTAGCAAAAAAAGTACACATTGCCCTTCTTGTTGAAAATTGAAACCCGCCTCGGTCAGCTTTTGCCGCGGGCACTTGCCCATTTCTTCGCCGGGCGGTATTTGCTGCGCCAGCAGGCGGCGGTTGCTGCGCAAAATGGCATTTACCCGCTTCATCACCGCGCTGTCTTCGGCCTTCAGCTGGTTGTTGTACTGGGTTCGGCAGTAGTCGTCGCAAAACTTTTTATCGGCCCGGCCTTTCAGCGGTTTGCTACAGCTAAGGCATTGCTTTTGTGTGAGTTGCATGCCCGTAAGGTAGAAGAAAATTTCCGTGTATACACGGGTATACACGCTTAAATACGGAAGTAAACGGATAATAGCCGACTCGGCTGCGGGGCGTCAGACAGTTTTGCATTGTCAAACGCCAACAAGGCAAACTGAACAAACCGATTTCGTATCACACAAAAAAACCGAACCGTTATGAACGCACTGAAAAACCGCGTACAGCTGATTGGCCACCTGGGCATGGATCCCGAAGTGAAGGCAATTGAAAATGGCAACAAACTGGCCCGCTTGCGCCTGGCTACCAACGAAACCTATCAGAATGCCAAAGGCGAAAAAGTGACCGAAACCCAGTGGCACACCGTAGTAGCCTGGGGCAAAACCGCCGAAATAGCCGAAAAGCTGCTGACCAAGGGCGCCGAGCTGGTAATCGAAGGCAAACTGGTGAGCCGCAGCTACACCGATAAAGATGGCCAAAAGCGCTACGTGACGGAAGTAGTAGCGAATGAGCTGCTATTGCTGTCGAAGAAAAGTTAAGCTTCCACCAGCATGCTGAACCCCTTTGGACAGGCAGGCGTTACAGGCTATACAGCCGGTAGCGCCTTTGCTTTTTTTTGATAACCGGAGCAAGCCGGCCACCCCAATATCTTTGCCCGCCTATGAATACTCCTGCCAAGCCTACTTTATTTACCTGTGTATCGCCAGCCCTGCTGCATTTGTATGATGTGCAAGACGCCATTGTGGTGGTCATTGATGTGTTCAGGGCCACCAGCACCATAGCGGCGGCTTTGTACAACGGCGCCGAAAAAATCATTCCGGTAGATAGTGTACAAGGTGCCATTGAGCTGGGCGAAGAACTGGGCGCTATTACCGCCGGCGAACGGGATGGCAAAATAGCCGAGGGGCTCCAACATGGCAATTCGCCGCTGGAGTACCCGCGGGAGTTTATCACCGGCAAAACCCTGGTACTCACCACTACCAATGGTACCCGCCTGCTGCACATGGCGCTAAAAAACGGGGCTACTGAAGTCATCACCGGCTCGTTTGCCAACCTGAGTGCCGTGTGCGACCACCTGGTAAAAAGTGGCAAAAACGTGGTATTGGGTTGCGCTGCCTGGAAAGACAGGGTAAACATGGAAGACACCCTGTTTGCCGGTGCCGTGGTGAGCCGGGTGCGTCAGCATTTTCAGGTGTTTTGCGATGCCAGCCTGGGCGCCGAAACCCTGTACAGCCATGCCCGTATAGATACCTGGAATTTTGTAAAAAAGACCACCCACTACCACCGCCTGAGCGCCTATGGGCTGGAAAAAGACATGCAGTGGTGCATCAGCGCCGATATAGCCAATGTGCTGCCCGTGTACCGCGACGGTGCTTTGGTGGTACATTCGTAACCATCGCTTTCAGCATGGTATCGGGTATTTCTATTCAGCAGTATTTTCAGCAGTTTCGTGGGGCCAGCTTGCTACTAGATGTACGCAGCCCCGGCGAGTACGAGCATGCACATATACCCGGTGCGTACTCCCTGCCATTGTTTACCAACGATGAACGGCGCATAGTGGGCACTGCCTACAAACAGGAGAGCCGGGAAAAAGCCATCAAAATTGGCCTGAAATACTTTGGGCCCAAGATGGTGAAGATGATAGAGGAAGGTAAAGGGCGAGGTTGGACAACTGACTGATGATCTGCCGATTGTGGTGCACTGCTGGCGTGGCGGTATGCGCAGTGCCGGGGTAGCCTGGCTGCTCGATTTGTACGGGTTGAAAGTTTTTACCATCAAGGGAGGCTACAAAAGCTTCAGGCACTGGTGCCTGCAGCAGCTGAGCGGGCAGTATCCGCTGCAACTGCTGGGCGGCTACACCGGCACCGGCAAAACCGAGATACTACAGGCACTGGCCGCCCAGGGCGAGCAGGTAATAGACCTGGAAGGACTGGCCTGCCACAAAGGCTCGGCCTTTGGCAACATTAATATGCCGCCGCAGCCCAGCCAGGAAATGTTTGAAAATCAATTGGCGCTTGCGCTTTTTCAGGCCAGCGGCACTGGCCGCCGCATCTGGCTGGAAGATGAAAGCCAGCGCATTGGCAGTGTCAACATCCCGTTTGGCTTTTTTCAGCACATGCGGCAGTCGCCGCTGCTGTTTGCCGAGCTGCCGTTTGAGCAGCGGCTCGACTACATTGTAAAGGACTACGGCAAAGGCGATATTGAAAAATTGGTAAATGCCATTATTCGCATTCAAAAACGACTGGGCGGGCTGGAAGCGAAAAATGCCATTCAATGCCTGCTGGAGCAGGATATCCGCGGCTGCTTTGCCATTTTGCTGCGCTATTACGATAAATGGTACCTGAAAAGCCTGCCCATGCACCGGCCACATTTGGTGCAATGGCAGCAAACGCTGGCCCTTCAAGGCAGCCAGTCGGCCGATCATGCCCGGCAGTTGCTGGCAGCATTACCAGCCGGCTAAAAACACAAACAACCACCTGCCGGTTGGCGGGTGGTTGCTGGCAGGGCTCGCCCGGCACTGGGGGCCTATTCTTCGGTTGTTTTCTTCTTGCGTGTTTTCTTGGCCGGCGCCTCGGCTTCGGCAGCGGGCTCGGCGGCTGCTTCGGTAGCGGGTGCTTCTTCGGCGGGCAGCTCTGTCAGCTGCAGCGCTACTCCCTTGCTTTTCAGCACACCAAACCATTTCACCATTTTTTTCATATCGCTGCTGTACACCCGCTCAAAGTCCATGGTGGGAAACACTTTTTCGAAGTAGGCCCGCAGCTGTTTGGTATCCTTGGCATCGGGCAGGGTTTCGCCGGCTTTGTCCATGGCCTGAAATATTTCTACCAGGTTCACATTGTCGGATACTGTATAGATTTCAATGCTTTCGAGGTGCGAAAACTGGTGCACACGGCTGCTAACAAAGCGGGTGGTACCGTCTTCCAGGCTCTTTACAATGGCGCCATCATTCTTCGACGAGATCAGTTCAAACAAGCCACCCAGGCCGGTTACCGATATTATTTTGCCGTATTCCATAGCTGTCTTTTTGTTTTCGGGGCCGCAATGTAATACATCATGGCAACATCGGCCGGCGCCCGCTATTTTTCGTCCATACCCGGGGCAGGGCATGGGCTGGCACAGGCGAAGGCTTTACATTTGCCGCCTGCATCAAAAACACAGAGCCAACCCAACCATGGAAGATTTGCTTCAGCAAATAGACAAGGAACGCCTGCCCCGCCATATTGCCATTATTATGGATGGCAACGGCCGTTGGGCGCAGGAGCAGGGGCAAGATCGGCTGTTTGGCCATTTTCACGGGGTAGAAAGCGTACGCAATATAGTGGAGGGCTGTGCCGAGCTGGGCGTAGAATACCTGACGCTGTATGCCTTTAGTACCGAAAACTGGGACCGGCCCGAGTACGAGGTAAACGGCCTGATGGAGCTGCTGGTAGACACCATTCGCAAAGAAACCGAGACCCTGAACCGCAATAACATAAAGCTGCATGTAATAGGCGACCGCCGCATGCTGAGCGAGGCCGTGAATGCCGAACTGAACGAAAGCCTGGAAATGACCGCTGCCAATACCGGCCTGAACCTGATAATGGCCCTGAGCTACAGCGGCCGCTGGGAGCTGGTAAATGCCGTACGCAATATAGCCGCCGACGTGGCCGCCGGCAAGCTGGAGGCCGGCAAGGTAGACCAGGCCACCCTGCAGCAGTATTTGTGGACGAGCCATTTTCCCGACCCTGAACTCATGATTCGTACCTCGGGCGAGTACCGCATCAGCAATTTTTTGCTGTTTCAGCTGGCCTATGCCGAGCTATATTTTACCAATACCCGCTGGCCCGATTTTCGAAAAAAGCACCTGTACGAGGCCATCCTCGACTTTCAGCAGCGGGAGCGCCGGTTTGGCAAAACCAGTGCACAGATCAGCGGCTGACAATAGGCCGAAAAGCCCGTTTGGCCTGCCTTTGAGCCCCTACCTTTGCGCCGGCCATTTAACAAACACTTACCAGCAAAGCCAGTAATTTGCCGCCCTGCCTTGTGGCCACAAACCAACAGAAACAACAACTTTTCATGTCTTTTCGAATGTTCCGCCACTGTGTATTGGCTGCTTGGATGCTGCTGGGTGGGGCGGTAGTGGCACATGCCCAGGATACCACCGCCACCTCGGTAGACCCCGAGCTGGAAAACATCTTTAACCAGAAAATACCCAAGGAATACATTGTAGCCTCGGTAAAAGTGACGGGCAACAAGTATTTCGATCAGCAGCTGCTGCTATCAATAGCCAACCTGAATGTGGGCGACAAAATGATGTTGCCCGGTGGCGACAATTTTGCCAAAACCATCAACCTGCTGTGGACGCAGAATTATTTCAGCAACGTAGCCATTTATATACTGCGGCTGGAAAAGCCCAATAAGCTGCACCTGGAAATAGAAGTACAGGAGCGACCCCGGCTTCAGAAATTCACGTTTACCGGGGTAAAAAAGGGCGATATAGAAGAACTGCAAACCAAATCGGGCCTTGTATCGGGGCGCATCATCACCGAGCATAGCAAGCAGCTGGCCATTGATGCGGCGGTGAAATATTACCGCGAAAAGGGCTTCAGAAATGTGAGCGTGGGCATTCAGGAAATACCCAGCAAAACAGTGCCCAATGCCGCCGATCTCGTTTTCAATGTGGACCGGGGTACCAAAGTAAAGGTGGGCGACATTTTTGTGGGGGGCAATACAGAAGTGGCCGATCTGAAGATCAAGCGCCAGATGAAGGGAACCAAAGAAATGACCCGCATTACGCTGTTTCCCATTAAAGACACACCGATACTGGTGCCGCTGAAGCCCGCCAGCGTCGACCGTATTTTGGAGCAGCAGGGCTTTTTGCAGCCCACGGTGGTTAAAAACAGCCTCGACCAGTATTTCAGGTTCAAGCTTTTCAGCAGTGCCAAGTTCAACGAGCAGAAGTATACCGAAGACAAGGAAAAAGTATTGGACTACTACAACACCCTCGGCTTCAGAGATGCCCGTATAGTGAAGGACACTACCTACATGAAGAACGGCCACCTGGATGTGGAGCTGATGATGAGCGAAGGCCGCCGCTACTATTTTGGTAAAATGACCTTCAGGGGCAATACCAAATACTCCGACTCCATTTTGCAGGTGCTCATGAACATTAAGCGGGGCGATATTTATAACAAAGAGACGCTGGACAAAGCACTGGGCAAGCAGCTGAGTGCCGATGGAAGCGCCGACATCAGCGCCCTGTACATGGATGATGGCTACTTGTTCTTCAGAGCCGAAGCCAACGAAACATCGGTGTACAACGATACTATTGACCACGAAATAAGACTTTTTGAAGGGCCACAGGCTACTATCAAAAACATCCATATTTCGGGCAATGAAAAGACGAAGGAATATGTGATACGCCGCGAACTGCGCACCATTCCCGGCGAAAAGTTCAGCCGGCAAGATCTGATACGCAGCAACCGTGAAATAGCCAACCTGAACTATTTCAACCAGGAAAACATTGGCATCAACCCGGTGCCCGACATGAATGATGGCACGGTAGACATAAACTACAGCGTAGAAGAGAAAAGCAGCGACCAACTGGAACTGAGCGCCGGCTGGGGCGGTGGCATTGGCCTTACCGGCACCCTCGGTGTTACGTTCAACAACTTTTCTATCCGAAACATTTTTAAAAAGGAAACCTGGGACCCGCTGCCCAGTGGCGATGGACAAAAGCTAAGCCTGCGCCTGCAGAGCAATGGCCGTGCATTCCGTAGCTACAACTTTAGCTTTACTGAGCCGTGGTTGGGTGGTAAAAAGCGCAATGCATTCACCGTCAGCGTTTTTGATACCAAGTTTTCAAACGCCTTCAACCCGCTTACCCGCCAGTTTGAGCGAAATCCTTCCAGCTTTATTCGTACCACCGGTGCCACGGTATCGTTGGGCAGGCAGCTCAAATGGCCCGATGACTTTTTTAGCCTCAGTACGGCCATCAGCTACACCCGCTACCAGCTGCAAAACTACCCCAACTTTTTCCCGGGCCTTAGCAATGGGGTGAGCAATAACCTCAACATCAGGTTTGCGCTGCAGCGTAGCAGCATCGACCAACCTTTGTTTCCCCGCAGCGGTTCAAACTTTTTGGCCAGTGTGGCCCTTACGCCGCCATGGAGCCTGCTGGGTGGTAAAAAAACATTTGATTCGCCAGAAGAGCGGTACCGCCTGATAGAATATCATAAGTGGCGCTTTACCGGCGAGTGGTATGTACCGCTAAGTCGCCCCCACGGTGCCGAAAAAAATAAACAACTGGTGCTGAAACTGGCGGCCAAGTACGGCTTTATTGGCCGCTACAACAACGATCTGGAGATTTCGCCCTTCGAACGCTTTCAGGTGGGCGATGCCGGCCTCACCAACCAGTTTGCCCTCATTGGCTTTGATGTGATAGCACACCGCGGCTACCCGGTGTACCAAACCAGTGACCCCAAGGTAAACCCCGACCAGCAGGGTGCCAGCCAGTATTTTACCATTTTTAATAAGTACACTGCCGAAATACGTTACCCGCTCAGCCTCAACCCCAGCTCTACCATATTTGCCTTGGGCTTTATGGAGGCAGCCAATGGCTGGTACGATATCAAAGATTACAACCCGTTCAGACTGCGCCGCAGTGTGGGCCTGGGCATGCGCTTTTTCTTGCCCATGTTTGGCTTGCTCGGTTTCGACTATGGCATTGGCCTCGACCGCCTGCAGCCGGGCAATGGCCTGCGTGATGCCACCCGCTTCACCTTCATGCTGGGCTTCGAGCCTGATTAATGAAAGGCCAGCATTAACGGATTGCTAACCACCGCCTTTGGCACTGGTACGTACTACACACACCAGGCCGCCAAAAACAGCGAGGCCTTAACAAGGCGTTTGGCAGCCATTGGCTACATTCATGCTTGCTAAAATTTGCGTATGAAACAACTTTCTCTCTTGTTGCTGGCACTAGTGGCCACCGGCCTGTCGGCAGTAGCACAGCGCTATGCCATTATCGATACCCGGTACATTCTTGAAAAAATGCCTGAGTACACCGAAGCCAAGAAAAAGCTGGATGCCACGGCCAATATGTGGCAAAAGGAAATAGATAACAAGCAGGTGGAACTGGACAAAATGTACCGCGACTTTGAGGCAGAAAAAGTGATGCTGACGCCCGAGCTGGTGAAGAAGCGGGAAGACGAACTGTTTAACAAAGAGAAGGAAGTACGCGACCTGCAGAAAAAGCGTTTTGGATTCGAAGGCGACCTCTTTGCCGAACGCCAGAAGCTGATAAAGCCGATACAGGACAAGGTGTATACTGCTGTGCAGAAGCTGGCTGTGGCCCGCTCCTACGACTTTATCCTCGATAAAAGTGAGGGCATTACCGTTATATTTGCCGACCCCAAACTGGACAAAAGCGAAGATGTGCTCCGCGAATTGGGCATCCGCTCCAACTAATGGGTCCAACCATTCATACATCAACTAAAAAAACGACCAAGCAAATGAAAAAGCTGATGATGGCAGTTGTTGCCATCCTGGGGCTGGCTAGTGCAGCAAATAGCCAGACCGCGCCAAACAAGTTTGGCTACTTCGATCTGGAGTCTGTACTGGGCCTGATGCCGGGTGTAGAGAAAATTGACTCGCTGGTAGACAAATTTCAACGTGACTCACTGGATACCGAATACCAGGAAAGCCTGACCGTGCTGAACTATGAAGACAGCGTACTGAAAGCAGACAGCGGAAAGATACCTGCCAGCTACTACAAGCAGCGGATGCAAGAGCAGGCACAACGTTTTTACAAACTACAAAACTGGCAACAGTACAGCCAGCAGGTACTGCAGGCCAAGCAGCAAGAGCTGATGCAGCCCTATTTGGCCAAGGTGTTTGAAGCGCTGCAGGCAGTAATAACTGAAGGCAAGTACACCTACGTGTTTAAAAGGGAAACGCTGTGGCAGGCTCCTCCCGCCGATAACCTGGTAATACCAGTAGCCAAAAAGTTAGGCTTGAAGCTGCCGCCCGAACTAGGCGGGCAGCCCGATAAGCCGGCTCCTAAGCCAGCCGCTGGCGGCCGCCCCAATAACTAAGCCAATAAGGCTATCAACATGATAGCTGTGCATACGACAAGCGCCGAACACGAGTAGTGTTCGGCGCTGTTGTTTTTGGGTAATGTTGAGCCCCTCGGTTAGTAACGAATAACAACCGGTGTGCCTACGCCTACCAGGCTGTACAGCTCGTTCAGGTCTTCGTTTTTCAGACTGATGCAGCCTAGTGTCCAGGGTTGCATCAGGTCCACCGCCCAATCTTCGCGGGGCCAGGTGCCGTGTATCCCAATGTCGCCTCCTATTTTGGCATGGGCAGGTATCATGCCGGCCGCCTTGCGCTGCTGAAACTTGTCGTAGTCGGCCTTGGTCGGGTAATCAATGCGCAAAAACTTGTTCCATTTGTTGTGTGGGTACATGCTTTTTATTTTGAAGCGGCCCTCAGGTGTGCGGCGGTCGCCCTGGTACAACTTGTCGCTCAGGTCTTTGCTGCCAAAGGTGCAAGGCCATTCTACCAGCCAATCTACGGCATCGTACAGGCGCACAGTATGATCGCTTTTGTCTATCAGCAAGTAGTAGCTGCTTTTGGTAGAGGCTGGGCGCAGGCTTAGCAAGGCAAGGGCGCTGATGCAAAGCACCAGGAGGCTGACACGGGGCATACTCACAATGATTTGCCTGCTAAACGAGCGGTGCAGTAGCCAACTGTTGCGGCAGGCTGCGCATTAACGCAAGTTTGGCAAACGCCATGCAGCAAAAGAGCAGTTGGCAGTTTACAGTGGGCAGTTGGCAGGGGTGGCTGCGAAAAGCCTGTTGTATGTGCATTCAAAAAATCAGTGGGCAGTCCACAGTGGGCAGTTAGCAGGAGTGGCTGCGAAAAGCCTGTTGGTTTTTCTTTCAAAAAAAATCAGCGCCAATCCGCTTATCCGTGAATATCCGTGTCCCAAAAAATCAGTTGGCAGTCCACAGTGGGCAGTTAGCAGGAGTGGCTGCGAAAAGCCTGTTGCGTGTGCATTCAAAAAATCAGTGGGCAGTCCACAGTGGGCAGTTAGCAGGGTGCGTTGCGAAAAGCCTGTTGGTTTTTCTTTCAAAAAAAATCAGCGCCAATCCGCTCATCCGTGAACATCCGTGTCCCCAAAAAATCAGTGGGCAGTCCACAGTGGGCAGTTAGCAGGAGTGGCTGCGAAAAGCCTGTTACGTGTGCATTCAAAAAATCAGTGTAAATCCGCTTATCCGTGAATATCCGTGTCCCCAAAATCAGTTGGCAGTCCACAGTGGGCAGTTGGCAGGGGTGGCTGCGAAAAGCCTGTTGGTTTTTCTTTCAAAAAAATCAGCGCCAATCCGCTCATCCGTGAACATCCGTGTCCCCAAAATCAGTTGGCAGTTTACAGTGGGCAGTTGGCAGGGTGCGTTGCGAAAAGCCTGTTGGTTTTTCTTTCAAAAAAATCAGCGCCAATCCGCTCATCCGTGAACATCCGTGTCCCCAAAAACCCGCATCCCAAAAAATCACTTCCCTTCCTGCTCTTTCCAAAGCTGGTTAAAGGTTTTGGGCGCAAAATCGAGATCGGCGTGCTGCTTTTTCCAGGCGGTAAACAGGCGGTTGACCACGCGGTTTTTAAGGCGGCCATTGCCCAGGTTCATCATGGTACGGCTGAGGCTAGCGGTTTTCCAGGCTTTCCAGGCCAGGCGTTCGGCCAGGTTGCTTTCGCCCTGGCGTACGGCCTCGTG
>JALOMC010000431.1 GCA_025455665.1 Chitinophagaceae bacterium
GGGCGTAGCGAGTGCCCAAATAGAAAACAAATTGAAAAACCTGCCACTGGCATGGCGGTTGCAAGCCACCGGCAAGCGAGGGGGCAATACCCGTATTCCCGGCTATTGGTTGCAAAACACAGGTTTGTCTGAATTCAACTACTCGGCCACGGTGGGCTGGAAACAGGAACGCTGGGGAGCCGAATTCTTTTTCAGCGCATTCAATACCCAACTGGGCCTGTACCCCGGCGCACATGTAGAAACGGTAGATAACCTGATGGACGCCATCAAAAGCCCGGTACCACTACCGGCTTTTCAGGGCGATTTCAGCTACAGCATAGCCCGACCCCGGCAAGAAGTGCAGCACTACACGGGTAAGCTGTCGGCCTTTTACAAGTGGAATGCCAAGACCAAACTAAGCCTTGCGCTGTCGCACCAGGAAAACCTGCGGGATGAGTACGATGCCCGTGCCTTTATAGCCCTGCCCGAAATGAGCCTGAACGTGGGCACCACCGCAGGAGAACTTGTTTTCGAAAAAACATTTGCACAAAAGCATTTGCTACAAGCTGGTGCGTTGGTACAGCGTCAGGAAAACGTGAACGGCGCCATCAGTGCCCGGCAGTTTATCCGCAACTACCAAAGTTGGATGGCAGGTGCATTTGCCATTTGGCAGGTGACCGTCAACCGGTTTGACATTGAAGCTGGTGCCCGATATGACTATCGATTTTTCGAGAGCTTTTATCGCCCGGCGGGCAGCAGTAGCATTGTGCAGCATGAGCGGAATTTCAGCAACGCCTCTGCCTCGATAGGCGTATTGCGACGCCTGAGCCCGGCGTGGCGTTTGCGTGCCAATGCAGCTACTGCGTGGCGCCCCCCGGCACCCAACGAATTGTACGCCAATGGGGTGCACCAGGGGCTTGCTTCGTTTGAAATTGGCAACCAGGATTTCAACGCCGAAAGGGCACTCAATCTGAACCTTGAGTTGAGCTATGCACCCGATTCTGCTTTTCAGATCACGGTGGCAGCCTATCGCAATCAAATCAACGATTTCATTTATCTGGCGCCTACGCCGCCGCCTATTCTCACCATCCGTGGGTTTTATCCGGTGTTTCAATACCGGCAAACCAATGCCGTGCTCAGCGGTGTAGATGCGCAGTGGAGCTACCGGCCAGGTGTGCTGGGTTGGCTGGGCAAAGCCTCGGTACTGTATGCCCGCGACCGCATAGCGGATGACTGGTTGATCTTTATGCCGGCCAATCGGCTGGAAAATACACTTGAGTACCGGCCACTTACAAAGCCGCAGCAGCGCTGGCAGCAGCGGTATGCAAGCATTAGCTGGCAGTGGGTAGGCCCGCGGTAGCTGAAGACTACGCGCCGCCACCAGCTGCATACCACTTGTTGGGTATCGATGCAGGCACTACTCATACACGCTCCGGTATCGAATTGGGGCTCAGCATCAGCAACCTGCTCAATACCCGTTACCGCGATTATCTCAATCGCCTTCGCTATTTCTCCGATGCGGCCGGTATCAACGTACAGGTGCGGGCCCGTATTCCATTTGGTCATCGTACAAAAGCCTAAAAACAATTTCAGCTATGAAAGCATTTTTCTCTCCTCGCTTGCACATACTGGTACTAGCTGCTTTGCTGGTAGCCGGCTGTAGCAAAAACAGCAGCAACCCTGCCGAAGACACCGACCACGCCGCCATTACTACCATTTTGCTTCAGTTTAAGCAAGCGGGTGTCACCAGATTCGAATTTGGTTTCGACGATCCGGATGGTGACGGCGGAAACTCGCCGATCCGCTTTGACAATATCGTACTGCCTCGTGGGCAGGTGTACCAAGTAGACGTGGTACTTCAAAACAAAGTGAGTGGCACTGTGAAGGACATGACGGCTGTGATCCGGGATGCCGGCCGCTTTCACGAGTTTTTCTTTTTGCCCAGTGGTGTGGCAGTGGATGTGGTAAAAAATGACCGGGATATGCTTGGTTTTCCGTTGGGCCTGCAAAGCACCTGGACCACACCTGCAGTGGCTGGTAGTGGCAAAATGAAGGTGACCTTGCAGCATTTGCTTGTGAAAAAGGCGGTGAACCAACCAACAGATGGCCATTCGGACATTAACGTTGATTTCAATATTCAGATTAATTGATCGAGCAGCAATGAACCATATATTTGCAACCTTGTTTCAAATAAAAACTATCGTTATGAAGAAATGGATGCTCATGCTGGCCCTGGTAGCCGGCGCTACTTTTGCCCAAGCACAGCGCCTGGGCGTAAAGGCTGGTTACACCAATGGAACCTGGGGTGGCGATTTGATTGAAAGCGACGAGAAGAAGTCAAACAACGGTTTTCATGTAGGCTTTGTAGGCGAGTGGAACCTCAGCAAGCAATTCTTTTTCCAACCTCACCTGCTGTTCAACCGCAAAGGTGTACGCGTAGATCATGGCGATCACATGGACAATATCAATGTGAGCAGCTTCGATTTGCCCCTGAACTTTGTATACAAAACAAAAGGTGCCGGCGCTAAATTTTTTGCCGGTACTGGCCCGCAGTTGGGCTTTAATGTAGGTGCACGTGCCGTAGCCAAAGAAGAGAACGAAAATGAAAAACTGTCGATTGGCAGCAGCAGCACCGACGATCTGAAGCCGCTTGATTTTGGCTGGAACTTTTTGGCCGGTGTAGAACTGAAGAACAACCTGTTTTTCAGTGCCAACTATTCGCTGGGCATGGCCAATCTGAATCCTGCGAATAGCCTCACTGCCCGCTCTAACTATTTTGGGGTGAGCATTGGTTATTTCTTCCTCAACAAGAAGAGCACCAAGTAAATCGGTTGCGTCGAAAGCGCAGTCTTTCGGTGGCAAATCAGCTTACAGCACTGCCGTTGCATTCATTGCAGCGGCAGTGTTTTTTTTAGGCCACACATCAGGAGGGAATTGCCAGCTGCTGCCACGCGGAGCCAGCCGGCCAGTGATGGCCCGGGTAAAGCTGTTGCAAAAACTGACGGACTTGTTCATCAAAGTCGGGAGCAGGCGCTGGCGGTACGGCTTGCGCCCCTGCGCTTTTCGAAAGCTTCTCGCCCTGTATATTGGTAAGCAAGGCGTGGTGGAAAAAGCAGACCTGCTGAAAGCGGTTGAATCCCAGGATAGAGGCCAGTAGCAACTGGGCAGCGGTGCTTTGCAGCAGGTCTTGCCCACGCACGATGTGTGTTATGCCGCAGTCTTCATCATCGACAACCGATGCCAGTTGGTACGAAGGCCAACCGTTTTTTCTTTTCACTACAAAATGGCCCATCGTTTGGCGCAGTGGTATCAGCTGCGGGCCCAGAAGTGCA
>JALOMC010000092.1 GCA_025455665.1 Chitinophagaceae bacterium
CCCCAACGGTCATGTACGGCTTGCGCCAAATGAGGTACAGGGCCCTGCCCGCCGGCGCCAGCGGAAAGCCAACGAAACTATCGGCAATAGCCGCATTCAACTCATCAGCTGGCAGCTGCCGACCTGTGGCACGGCCTATCTCGGCATTTACGGTCAGGGCATCGCCAAAATTCTGAACATCGGTCAGCAGCACCGGCACGGCCGTGGCGATAGCTTCCACCTGCTCCTGGATGTTTTCCTCCTTGCTGGCAATGACCAAATCGGGGGATAGTGCCAGCACCCGCTGTGCATCTACCTGCTTGGTGCCTCCCACCCGTGGCTTGGCCTGGTGCCAATGCGCCGGATGAACACAAAACTTCGTGATGCCGACTACTTCTTCTTCCAGTCCCAGATCGTACAGCCATTCGGTAAGCGAGGGCACCAGCGATACAATTCGCCGGGCAGGTCCGCTCAGCGGCTGGCCGAGGTATCGAAAAGCCGCACTCATTCAAACAGTTCTGTTTGTGTGCTGGGTGTTGCGGGTCGATCCCATTGCATCTCCACAGCCTTTTTATCCACCAGCTTGTTGCCCACTGCCTTCCAGCCCATTACATCTACCAGCGTACTTACTTTCAGCTTCTGCGTTTCGGCGTTCGAGCCACGACCAATCTTCAGCAGCAACACTGGCTCCTCATCGGTGGTCACGGCTTCCAGGTAGTTGCCCTCTCCTTCTTTTATAAACTTGAAATTGGTTTTCAGTGTGCTGGTTTCAATCACAAATCGTTTGATATTGAACTGCAATTTATCGGCATCGTAATACACGGCAGTAATGACTGCCTCCGGATTGAAGCGTTCTATCAGCAGCACCTTTTCAGGTTCGAAACGCTGGGTCAGCTCCTGGTCGGTTACTTCATAGCTGCCGTCGGTGTACACCAGCAGTATTTTATCGTCGCCCTCAAACATGCCCAGGTAGGTACCTTTTTCATCCACATTCAAACGGCCAAATTGGTCATCGTACCAAAGGCGGCGTCCTTCCAAAGTAGAGCGGCCGGCTTCTTTAAATTTCACCGATTTCACAGGATACTTTGTCACCTGATTACCCAGGCTGCTCCTGCCCTTGATGGCCAATTCTTCAAAGTAGAAGTCGAACTCTTTGATGCGGGCACTGCAATTGGGACTCAGTACTACTTTCACCACTTCGGCTTCGCCGTTGGGGTTCACCGTCAGGTAGTGCACCTTGCTGCGATCGCTGCCCTTGGTCAGGTCGTATTCTTTATCGCGGGTGATGCCGCCCACCTGAAAACGCTTGGCGAAGCTGACGGTGCTGGCACCATCTACATACACCATATTGTAAGTAGTGCGGTCATCATTTTTATTGAACACCGCTACATGAATGATGTCTTTGCCGATAAAAACTTTATCGCTGACCCGCACCACCTTCATCATACCGCGGCGGGTAATGCAAATGATATCATCCAGATCGGAACATTCGGTCACAAACTCATCTTTCTTGAGACTGGTACCCAAAAAACCTTCGCTACGATTGACGTAAAGCTTGGTATTGGCGACCGCCACCTGCCTGGCTTGAATGGTATCAAACAACTTGATCTCTGTTTTACGCTCCTTGCCCTTGCCGTATTTGGCCACCAGATTCTCGTAGTACTTCACGGTATAGTCCGTCAGGTGGGCCAAATCAAATTCTACCTGTGCTATGTCGGCTTCTATGCTTTTGATCTGGGCATCCAGCTCATCTATGTCCAGCTTGTAAATACGGCGCACAGGCTTTTCGGTCAGCTTCACAATGTCTTCGCGGCTGATGTCTCGCTTCAGCCGCGGCTTAAACGGCGCAAACGCTTTGTCGATAGCTGCCAGTACTTTATCCCAGGTTTCGTGCTTCTTCTCCAGTTCTTTGTAAATCTTCTCTTCAAAAAAGATCTTCTCCAAAGAGGTGTAGTGCCATTTCTCGTTCAGCTCGGCCAGTTTTATCTCCAGCTCTTTACCCAACAAGCTGCGGGTATGGTTGGCACTGTATTCCAGCAGTTCACTCACGGTTACAAACCGTGGCTTTTGCTCGATGATCACGCAGGCATTTGGCGAAATAGATACTTCACAGTCGGTGAAGGCATACAGTGCATCAATGGCGATATCGGTGGAGGTGCCGGGCTGCAGTTCTACCAGTATCCGCACCTCGGCCGCTGTTACATCTGTTACCTTCTTTACCTGTATCTTCTTGGCCTCGGTAGCCTTGGTAATGCTGTCTATCAGGCTGCTTACCGTTACTCCATACGGCACATCTTTTATCACCAGGGTCTTCTTATCCTGCTCTTCTATGCGGGCACGCACCCGCACTTTGCCACCCCGCTTGCCATCATTGTAGTTGCTTACATCTATCTGGCCACCGGTTTGAAAATCGGGGTAAAGCTCAAACTTTTTACCCCGCAGATACTTGATGCTGGCATCGCAGAGCTCCAGAAAATTGTGCGGCAAAATTTTGGTACTGAGGCCCACCGCAATACCGTCGGCGCCTTGTGCCAGCAGCAGCGGAAACTTCATGGGCAGGGTAACGGGTTCCTGCTTCCGACCATCGTAGCTCAGCTGCCAGTCGGTTGTTTTCGCATTAAATGCTACCTCCAGGGCAAACTTGCTAAGACGGGCTTCAATGTATCGGGCGGCAGCAGCATCATCGCCGGTGCGCACATCGCCCCAGTTGCCCTGCGTATCTATCAGCAGGTCTTTCTGTCCCAGGTTTACCAGCGCATCGGTGATGCTCATATCGCCATGCGGGTGGTACTGCATGCTTTGGCCCACTATGTTGGCCACTTTGTTGTAGCGGCCATCATCCATTTCTTTCATGGCGTGCAGTATGCGCCGCTGCACGGGTTTCAGGCCGTCCTCTATCGCCGGCACCGCTCGTTCCAGTATTACGTACGATGCATAGTCCAAAAACCAATGCTGGTACAAATCGCTGACGCCGATGCTGTCGTTGCCGCTATTCTTTTCAGGATCAAATGCTGCCATGGTTCACACTCACTCTTAAGATGGTTCTTCAGTTTCTTGTTCTGCCTTTTTGCGTAGCGAAGGCATCGACGGGTTGCGAACGTCGAAGTCGCGGGTGGTTTTGGTAAGGTCACCGCGGGTTTCCCATCCATTCGCCTCAACTAAGGCTTTTAGCCGCCAGGTCAAAAACACATCGCCTGTCTTCGTCTTCTCTTTATTCAAAAATTGGCCGATGACTTTTTGTGCCTTGCTAAAATCGCCGGTCACATATTTGCTCAGTGCTTTGTCATAAAAGTCTTCGGCAGCGCCGCTCAGTTTTTTGCCGCCTTCCAGCACTCGTACCATTTGGCCTTCGGCTACCAGTCGCTTCCATTCATCGCCGTCTACCTCAAACTCGCTGGGTGTTACCGGTCGGGCCAGCTTACGGGCCTTCAAAAATTCTTTGGCGGGTATTTCGCTCAACCACTGCGGATAGAAAATGGCACCTTTTTCGTTCAGGAAAGGAAGATTGTTGAGGTACAAAATGAACACCCGGCCCTGGTAAGCTTGCAATTGGCCAATGAGCCAATAGTAGCCACTCACATCGTGCTGGTTTTGTGCCGCCCATATCCACAGCACTTCGTCGGGCTGTTCATCCAACATTTTCTTCAACTGGTGCACCGTCATTTTATCATCTACCATGGCCAGCGTATCATCTACCGGATAGTCGCCACTTGTTTCCAACAGCAGCTTCCACCAATGGCGGCGGGCCTGCCAGCCTTCGGCATCTTGCATGTCGGCCAGGGGCCCCACGGCATAATCATCTCGTATCAGTCGTATCTCGCCGGCCATGCTATCGTCCAGCGCTATGGCGGCTTGCAGCACAGTCACATCTGCTTCGTTAAACACCAGGTGCATCATAGCTTACGCTTCAGTTTAAGTGGTCAGTCGGCAGCTACCAGGTAGTAGCTGCAGGTGGTAAAAAAATTTCTTACAAAAGGAATGGCATTCACCAGTGACCATTGCCGGCGGGGCTTCCAGCCAAATTTGTATTGGTACACCGGATTGACCAGCCAGTGCGTGGCCGCCCGGGTGCGATAGCCACACTGCCGCAAAATGCGTTCGAACCGTTCGATGGAAATACCCGTTTGCTTGATTTCTACCATTTCATCGGTTTGGTGTCCATTTGCTTTGAGCAACCACTTGAACATGGGCATGGGTAGCAAGTGCCAATAAGGCGTTTTACCCAGCCAATCATTCAGCACCTGCTGATGCCCGCCATAGGGCATGTACCACGGTGGAAAAGCAAAAAAGATCACACCACCAGGCTTCAGGAAGGTTTTCATCCAGGCCATCAGCTTCGGCTGGTCGTGTATGTGCTCAATCACATCTTTCAGCACAATGACATCGAACAAAGTGCCGAGGTCACGCTGTGGATCCACGTCGTAAATATTGCTATCGATGAGGCGTACAGAGCCGGCCTGTAGTTCGGGCTGCAGCCATTGCTGCGCCTTTTCAATCCACAACGGATACATCTCAACCCCCACGCACTGTACACCCCGCTCTGCAAAGGCCCGCAACAACGAGCCCTGTCCGCTGCCAATCTCCAGCATCTGCATACCTGGTTGCAGTGGCTTCACCGTTTCAATAAACGGTATCACAGCGGCCCGGGCATTGTCGAGCTGCAGATTGAAATAGCGTTCGTAGTCGGTATGAAACTCCAGCATAGTTTCTAAACGGTTTCCTCTACCAGATCCAATTCCATGCGCAGGTTGCCAATGATGAACTCCTGTCGCTGCATGGTATTTTTTCCCATGTAGTATTCCAGCAACTGCTGAATATGATCGCCCTGCTCCAGTAGCACCGGCTGCAGGCGTATATCGGGCCCTATAAACTGGCCGAACTCATCCGGCGAAATTTCGCCCAGCCCTTTGAAACGGGTGATCTCCGGATTTTTACCCAGTTTGGCCATTGCCGCCTGCTTTTCTTTTTCGTCGTAGCAGTAAATGGTCTGTTGCTTATTGCGCACCCGGAAGAGCGGTGTTTCCAGAATGTACAAATGACCCCGCTTCACCAGATCGGGAAAAAACTGCAGGAAGAAGGTCATCATGAGCAGGCGAATGTGCATACCATCTACATCGGCATCGGTGGCCAAAATGATACGCTGGTAGCGCAGCCCATCCAGGCCATCTTCAATGTTCAGCGCATGTTGCAGCAGGTTGAATTCCTCGTTTTCGTACACCACTTTTTTAGTAAGACCAAAACAGTTGAGCGGCTTTCCCCGCAAACTGAACACCGCCTGCGTATCTACATCACGGGCTTTGGTGATGCTGCCGCTGGCACTATCGCCTTCGGTAATGAACAAGGTGGTAGCCATGCGCTTTTCTTCAAATACATCCTTGCCTTTGGCCGGCGCTGTATCGTTGAAGTGAACGTTGCAATCACGCAGCTTCTTATTGTTCAGCGCCGCTTTTTTAGCCCGCTCGTTGGCTATTTTTTTTATGCCCTGCAGTTCTTTCCGCTCCCGTTCGCTCTGCTCAATCCGCTTCTTCATGGCCTCGGCCACAGGCTGATTCTTGTGCAGAAAGTTGTCGAGTTCCTTGGCCAGAAAATCGCCGATAAAATTCTTCATGCTGGGGCCGCCTTCGTACACATTCTGGCTACCCAGTTTGGTCTTGGTCTGGCTTTCAAACACCGGCTCCTGCACCCGTACACTCACGGCGGCTACCAGCGATGTGCGGATGTCGGCCGCGTCGTAATCTTTTTTAAAATGGTCGCGGATGGTTTTTACAAACGCTTCGCGGAAAGCCTGCTGGTGCGTACCACCCAGCGGTGTGTACTGGCCATTTACAAACGAGTACAGGTCTTCGCCATAGTCATTGTTGTGGCTCAGGGATACTTCAATGTCTTCGCCTTTCAGGTGAATGATGGGATAACGCAGTTCATCTTCATTGGCTTTGCGCTTCAGCAAATCGAGCAAGCCGTTTTTGCTGACGTATCGCTTGCCATTGAAATTGATAACCAAACCGGCATTCAGGTAGCAGTAGTTCCAGAGCTGCTCCTCTATAAAATCGGTTTTGTACTTAAACTGCTTGAAAACCGAATCATCGGGAATGAATACCACCTCGGTACCATTCGATTCACTGGTTTTTTCTTCTTTCGATTCCTTCAGCAAACGGCCTTTCTCAAATTCGGCAGTTTTCATTTTGCCGTCGCGGTAGGCCGTCACTTTAAAAAACTGGCTCAGGGCATTGACCGCTTTGGTACCCACACCGTTCAGCCCCACACTTTTCTGAAATGCCTTGCTATCGTATTTGGCACCGGTGTTTATTTTACTCACCACATCTACCAGCTTGCCCAGCGGTATACCGCGGCCATAGTCGCGGATGGTTACGGCACCTTCTTTCGACAGCTCGATATCGATGTGCTTGCCGTAGCCCATGGTGTGTTCATCTATACAGTTGTCCACCACCTCTTTCAGCAGCACATAAATACCATCGTCGGGGGCGGTACCATCGCCCAACTTACCGATGTACATACCCGGGCGCAAACGGATGTGCTCACGCCACTCGAGGGTTTTAATACTGTCTTCGTTGTAATCGAAAAGGTCCTTTTTCTCCTCCGCCATATCCTGAATAGATTCCTTTAGCAAACGGGCAAGCCAACGGCCTGCGAAAGCGAACAAAAATAGCCGCTTGTAGCCCCCTTGGCCTGCCGCATTTATTCACAACTGGTGAGGGAAATAGCGCCGCCGGTGGACAATTTTCCACTAATTCACACCGGCTCGGCATACAGGCTGCGCACTACCACGCTGGCAGTCATGCAGCCAAAAATGGCGGGCATGTAGCTGATCGTGCCAATGATACTTTTTTTAGGGTAGGCCTTTTCCGTCACAATGATCTTTTCCTGGTCGGCCTCTTCGGGGCTGAAGACCACCGTAAGGCCCTTGCGCACCCCCAACTTGTGGAGGCGCTTGCGTACGTAGCGGGCCAGGTTGCACTGGTGGGTTTTGCTGATGTCGGTTATGGTGACCTGGGTAGGATCGACCTTGCCGCCGGCGCCCAGCGAGCTGACGACCGGAATGCCCAGATCAATGCAGCTTTTGATAAAAAACACTTTCGGACTCAGGGTATCTATACAATCCACTGCATAATCGAAGCTGGCGCTGCTGAGCACTTCGCGGGTGCGTTCCTCTTTCAGGTACTCGGGCAGCACAGTCAGCTGCAGCTGGGGGTTGATGTCGAGCAGGCGCCGGGCCATCACCTCGGCTTTGGGCTGCCCGGCGGTAGAGTGCAGCGCCGGAATCTGGCGGTTGCAATTGCTAAGGTCCACCGTGTCGGCATCTACAATGGTCATTTTGCCCACGCCGGCCCGGGCTATCATTTCGGCGCAAATGCCGCCTACGCCCCCCAGCCCTACTACCAGCACGTGTTTGCTCATCAGGCGTTCTACCTTCTCATCATCCAGCAGCAGCTGGGTGCGGCTCATCCAGTACGGAATGCTCATAGCAGTTTCAGTTCAGATTCAGATTCAGATTTGAGGATGGAAACCCGGGGCCAACAGCTGCGAAGAAACGAAGCAAGTGCCGGCGCCCGTGACCGCAAAAATCCGATCCCAAATTTCTGCGGCGTCGCCAGGTTTGATCGATCACTGCATGTTATCAGGCAGTCTTTAGCGGCAGGTGCACCTCAGCCATCATACAGCGGGCACTGCCGCCACCATTGGCTTCTATCGTATCCAGCGATGAATGCACAATGGGGTTGAAACTTTCCAACAGCGCCACCTGATCGGGGGTGAGGGCCCGATAGGCCTGCGAACTCATCACCAGCAGCGGTTGTCCTTCGGCATTGTGCACCTGCAGCATGTTTCCGGCAAAATGGTTCATCTGCGCCCACGATATCGGAATCACTTTTTTGCCGCTGCCTTCTATTGTTTTCACCACCCGGTTTTGCTCGATGTGGTTGGTGATGCTGTCGAGGCAAATGACCACGTACCGATCAGCCACACACATCATTACATTGGTGTGGTAAATGGGCTGCAGCTGCTCGTCTACCGCTGTAAACACCTCGGCCTGGTAACCCAGCTGCGTACAAAACTCCAGCAGCACGCCATGGTCGGTGCGGGGCGATAAGCATGCGTAGGCAATCCGCTTGTCCCGGTCGAGTACCATGCTGCCGGTACCTGCCATGAAAAGGTGATTGGCCTCGTGGTAGCTCAGATCGATGGTACGCTCCATCCTGAAATTGGCCTCGTGGTAGCTCAGGTCGATGGTGCGCTCCATGTTGAACCGGGCAGCCACAGCTTCCAACACTGCCGGCTTGCGCTCCAGCCGTCGGTTTTCGGCAAACATGGGGTATAAAACCACCGTGCCATCGGCATGAAAAGACACCCAGTTGTTGGGAAAAATAGAATCGGGCGTATGCGGTTCCTCTGTGTCTTGCACCACCGTTACCTGCACACCGGCAGCCCGCAGTTTGCTTACAAAATCATCAAACTCTACCACAGCCTGCTGCTGCACCTGCTGCTGGTCTTGTCCGGCTACCTGAAAAGCATTGTTCACTGCCGTCTGCGCATTGTAGCCAAAGCGCACCGGCCTTATCATCAGCAAATGATTCGTTGTCTGCATCGCTTAAAAAAATTTGGAAAGCAGCTGCAGTAGCGCCTACGCACAACCACAGCTGCCAGAAATGTTGATACGCCTATTCCAACATCCGAACTCGTGAACCCGTGAACCTGTGAACTCTCGAACTCTCAAATTCTCGAACTCTCAAACTTTGAACCTCCATGAACCGACGTCGGTGTTTCGTGAGATTCCTCCTGCGTCGGAATGATGGCCCCAAAACTCGTGAACCCGTGAACTTCAAACTCTCGAACTCTGGAACTCCCTACCCCAACTCATCCCGCAGTAGCGGCATGCTCATGCAGTGAAATCCTCCACGGGCACGGCTCAGCTCGGCTGAGGGCATCAGGATGAAAGTATCTCTCAGTTGTTCGGGACTGGCGCTGCCTGCTTCAAAAGCCTGCAGCAGTTCTGATACATGCACCACCCTAAAACCTGCAGCCTTGAAGGCTTCCACGGTTTTATCATTGCGGTCGTAGCCCAGCACCACGCCTTCTTTCAG
>JALOMC010000432.1 GCA_025455665.1 Chitinophagaceae bacterium
GCAGCCAGCTGCGCAGCGGCCAGCGGCGGGCGGTAGCTGCTCATGGCCCCGTGCACCGCCTGAATAATCTCGTTGGTATTTACACCCTGATCGAGGGTAGAAGCTGATAGCGGCACCGGGCTATCGCCATACCACAACCAGCCAAAGTAGGCATACGATCCCTGAAAACTGCGTACACAGTTTTGGCCCCGCATATCGGCACCGCCGCACATGCCCTGTGTGTAGTGTAGCGCTGTTTCGGCGGCGTAGTAGTCCAGCACGGCCCGGGCAGCAGCTTTCACCTCAGGGTCCTGCGCAAAGTCGTACACGCTGAGCCAGCCTACGATGGTGTAGGCCTGGTAAATGGCCGAGTTAAACTCGCCGGTACCGCTGTAGTAAATTCTTTTCGACCAATCCATGATCCATCGTTTCATGAGGGCCATTTTTTGGGCAGCATCCGGAAACTGTGCCGGGTGCCAGCGCAGCGCAGCCTGGGCGTACAGGTAGGCGCTTGTTTTACTCATGCTGATATGGTTTTCCGTGCCCTCGGCCATCCATGCGTTATAGCTATCGGTGCGTTCCCATACCCGCTGCAGCAGTGCCAGCCGGTGCTGCTGTATCACCGGGTGGTTTTCAAATTGGTACAGCATTCGCGGTACGCCCACCAGGTTGAAGTGAAACGTAGGCATCTGGGCAAACATGGCCATCCGGTCGGCTAATATTTGCTGCCGTTGGCGGCTGGTATCGGGCAGGGCCAGCTGTGCCAAAAACATGGGATAGTGGTACTTGCCAAAATCGGCCAGTTTGCCATCCCAGCCAGGTGGATAGCCCGGTCTGCTGCGGGGGTAGTGCTGCGCTGCATACTGCAATACCATGCGTGCCCGCTGCGCAAATGCCTGCTCATAGGCCTGCGCCGAAGCGGACTGGCCATGGGCCAGCAAGCCGATGCAAAGGCTGCAACCAACCAGTGTGGCCGTGAGCAGTTTCGTCATGTGCCGGCGGGTATTTCAAGTGATCGATAGCCATACTGCTGCCCCAGCAGCAAGCACTGGTCCATGGGCAATATGCCGGCCGAGCAGGTAGCATGCTGCAGGCAGGCGGCGGCCGCACATACGCCCCACTGCAGGGCTGCAGGCATGGGCTGCTGCTGGTGCCAGGCAGCCAATACGCCTGCGGCAAACGCATCGCCGGCGCCTACGGTACCTACCACGGCACCGTGCGGTAGCTGTACGCTGCCTTGCTGCAGTACCTGGCCCGTGGCCGATACGGCTATCACCCCGGAGGCAAAGTGTAGCAGCACCCACTGGCGTACGCCGGCTGCTATCAGTTGCCGGCAGGCTGCCAGGGCCTGTTCGGGCTGTACCTGCCCATCTGCTGTCAGCGGCAGGCCGGTGATGGCAGCGGCTTCCAGCTCGTTTAAAAACAACAGATCAATAAATGGCAAAGCAGCCTTGACGAGCCGGCCAAAGCGGGCATCGTGCACACTTACCAAATCTACCGAGGTGCAAAACCCAAGCTGGCAGGCTTGCTGCAGCAGCAGGCTGGCTTCGGTGTGGCCTTCGGGGTGCTCTCTGTCCAGCTCATCCAGCAGCAGCAGGTAGGCCAGGTGAAAAATGCGTGCATCACTCTGTGCCAGCAGCAGGTGCTGTCGGCCAAGCAGTGCGTTGGCACCGCGGTTGTGAAAAAACGTTCGCTGGCCGGTGGCTTTCACCGTCATCACATCGGTATAAGAGGTGCTGGCTTCGGCGGTAGACCGCAGCATGCTGGTATCAATACCGGCTTGTTCACAGTCGCTGGTGATCCATTGGCCCCAGTGGTCTTGCCCCACCAGGCCCGCGGCTGCCAATGGCATATCTACCTGCAGGGCTGCCAGGTTTTTCAGCACGTTGTAAGCGCCGCCACCGTTGCTCCAGTACTGATCGTGAATATTGGCCAGCGATTCGGGCGCAGGCCAGCGGTCAATCATCTTTACGACGTCGACAATAAAGTTGCCAGCGGCTAAAATTCCCTTTCGTTGCATGGCTCAGGTTTTATCGCTGACCAGTCGGATCATGGCAGGTTCGTCTTCTTCAATGCCCGGAAAGCGGCCGATATCGGGGTTGTCGAAAAACGGCCTGCAGTAGCAAGCGGCTACCGCCGGCCAGGTTGCGCCATTGCCCGTTCACTTTTACTTCCAGATCGCCACCGGCTTGTGGTTGGGTACCGGCCGGCCATAGTTGTATAATCAGCTGGCCGGTGCGGCAAATAATGTCTTCTTTTTTTTGCTGATGATAGTGCGCCGGCGTCGTTTGCGAAGCCTCGGCATACATCAGTTTTTCGCAGTATTCTTTTTCTTCGGCCAGGTTTATGAGCACCAGTCCATGCTGGCTGAAATGGCCCAGGCCAAAGTCGGTAATGTCCCATTTGAAATGGGGCAGAATAGCCCAGCCATTGGCTTCAAAAAATTGACGAGCCCGCTGGTAGGCTGCGTTTACCTCCGATCGTTTCATATAGCAGCTTTTGGCAGTGATACAGGAACAGCACTATGCGTGGCAGCCGACTGCAGTGCAGCAGCAAACAAGCGATGGCTTTGTACCGCTTCGGCTACGGTGGCGCAGCCAAAACGGCCATTCAACCGGCCGGCACGCTCTGCAAAAAAGGCCGCCAGCATTTGCAAGAAGCAATCGGGAAAGCCTGGCTCGAAGATGCCGCCCGTGATGGTAGGAAACACGCTGGCAAAGCCGAGATCGATGGTAGCCCATTCCTGCTCTTTGCCCCGCCTGAACAGGTGCAGGCTTTTAGGATGCTTGGTGCTGTAGCGAATGCCGCCATCGGTGCCGGTGATTTCAATGAACCAGGTATTGGTTTCGGTGGGTGCCATGCGCCGCGTTTCTATGGTCAGCGGTATTTCTTCACCCTCTACCATGGCGCTGCAGTGCAGCCATGCATTGTCCCAGGTGTCGCAGGGGGCCATACCGCCTTTGCCATCGGGCCGCTTGTGATATATTTTTTGCAAATGCGCATACACCCGCTGTGGCTGTATGCCCAGCCGCAAGGGCAGGTGCACCGCATGCATGCCCAAATCGCCCATGACACCAATGGCGCCGCAAGTGGCCACCTGGCGCTTCCAATTGATGGATTTGTTGGGGTCCAGATCACTACTATGATGAAAGCCGCTGTGCACGTGCAGCAGCTTGCCAAAGCCACCTTGCTGCCAGGCTTTTACCACGGCCTGCGGCCCGGGCAAAAACGGAAACTCGGAGCTGCAGCGCACAAACCGGCCTGTATGCGCCACGGCTGCCGCTATGCGTTCGGCCGCAGCCAGGTCTATGCCAAACGGCTTTTCGGCCAGCAGGTCTTTACCAGCTTTCAGCACTTGCAGGTACACCTCTTCATGCAGGTGGTGGGGCACGGCTACGTACACTACTTCCACATCCGATGCCAGTAGCTCTGCCAATTGGGTGGTAAGCAACTGCACGGTGGGTACCCGGCGGTACCATTCAAGGGCCGCAGGGTTCAGGTCGCACACGGCGGTGAGCACGGGTTGCACCGGGTAGTCATTCAGCACAAACCAGCGGCCAAATGCGCTGGCAGCTTCTTTGCCCATCAGGCCACCTCCTACTATTCCTACTTTTACTTGTTGCATA
>JALOMC010000433.1 GCA_025455665.1 Chitinophagaceae bacterium
GTTAAAAATGGTATCTGCTTTCAGCCGAAAACTGTCCAACAGGGCCGCCAGGCGCACAGTACCCACATCAGCCATGTTGATGCTCATGCGGGCCTGCTGCTTGTCTTTGTCAATAAAAGTGCGGGTGAGCCGGCTCACCTGGCTATTCGTATCGGCGCTGCCATTGCCCCGTAGGTAGGGGGCCAAAAATGCCAGGTCAAATTCGTTCGGCACCATATAACTGAGGCTATCACCATCGTAATAGGCCTGCTTGGCAAACTTGAGCGCCTCTACCAGGCTAAGGCTGCGCCCACACTCGGGGTAGCTTTCCAGGTAGGCGGCCAGCTCATCCATTTTGCCAATGGTCTTCAGGTTGCGGGTAATGGCGCCCTTCTTTTTGGCATCTACCACTATTTCCAGCGGCATTACACCGCCAAAGTGTTGTTCAAACCATTTCAGGTCGGTATAAATCAGGTCTTTTTTGGGCAGGTCATCTACAATAAAGCCTACTGACCGCAGCCGCATAATGCCCAGTACAGAAGCCAACAGTAGCAGACCAGTGATGCTGTACACCAGGCCGCGGCGCTGTAGCACCCAGTACTCCACCTTCACCAGCAGGTTTTCCAGCAGCCGGTTTCGCAAGTAGCGGGTGTGCCGCTCCGACGGGGGGGCCATGTAGCTGAGCAGTGCCGGAATAAGGATGAAGCTCAGTACGAAAATGACCATGATATTGATACCCGCTACCATCCCAAACTCCTTCAGCAGGGCACTTTCCGTAAGGGCAAACACGGCAAAGCCCACTGCCGCGGCAATGTTGCAAAACAGCGTCACAATGCCCATTTTGCCTACCATGTTCAGCAGCGCATACTGCTTTTGCTCCGCTATGGGCAAATGGCCGTATACCTGCTTGCCCTCTTCCCAGCTCATGTGGTACTTATTCAAAAAGTAAATACAGTTGGGAATGCCAATCACAATCATGAGCGGCGGAATGAGGGCATTAAGCAGCGTGATTTTGTAGCCGAACAGGTGCATGGTGCCCAGCGCCCATACCACCCCAAATATGACTACCAGCATTGAGATAAACACCGCACTGCCTGAGCGGAAAAACAAGATGAGGGTAATGATAGCCAGCGCCAGCGAGCCCGCCAGAAAATAGTTCATCTCGGCCTTGATACGATCCGCCACCTGGGTGCGGATGAGCGGCAGACCACTCAGGTGCACCTGCACGTTTGTTTGCTCGCTGTAGCGCTTGGTAATGGCCACTATTTCATTTACCACCCGGGTGCGATCCTTGCTGGCCAGTATTTGCTTGTTAATGGTGGCGCCGGCCAGGTAGGCCTTGGTGTGATAGTTGTACAGCAGGCCCCGGTAAAACAGCAGGTTTTCAAACAGCGCCCGGCTGCTATCAATAGCGGCTTGCGACTGCACCGTGCTGTCAAACAAAGGCTCAGGCAGCAGTGCCTCGCTGGTATCGCTTTTGCGCAGGTTGATGGCGCCGGTAGCAGCCAGCACGCCCTCTACGCCCTTCACTTTTTTAATGTCGGCTATCATTTGCCGGTAGGCGGCCAAATGAGCCTGGTCGAAAAAAGCATCATCCTGCACACCCATCACCAGCACACTGCCATCTTCTCCAAACTTTGCCTTGAAGGCCTGGTACTCCAGGTACTTTTCATTATCGGTAGGAATGGCTTTTGAAAACTCGTAGCTGAGTTGCACCTGGCTGGCCTGCCAGGCCATAAAAGCAGTAGCAGCCAGCACCAGCGCCAGCAGGGCCACCCGGTATTGCAATACAAACTTTCCTAATCGGTACCACATAATCGCTTGTTCTCTGTTGGTTGTACAAAGGCGGGGCAAGCCCGGCGTGTGCTGGCCCATCCGGGCAAAGAAAGCGATTGCCCCGCAAACCAGCCATGAGCGGCGCAGGCATCCCTATTTTCGCTGCCTACATCTGTGTATGCTGCACCAAACCCAGGCCATTGTACTGCGCACCGTTGCTTATGGCGATACCAGCCTCATTGTATCGGCGCTGACCGAGCAGTTTGGCATACAGCAATACCTGGTAAAAGGCGCCCGCAAAGCCAGTAAAAAAGGGGGGCCAGCTGCAGATCATCAAAGAAATGAAGTGGGCGCTGGTGTACCAGCGGGTGATGAGCAGTGTGACCCGCAACGCCATCGCCCTGTACATGACGGAACTGCTGAGCAAATGCATGAAGCAGCCGGAAGCCAATAGTCCCCTTTTTGAACTGGCGGCCGGCGCCCTGCGGCTGCTGGATGAATGCGATGACGCGGTAGCAGCCAACCTGCCGTTGCACTTTACGCTACAGCTGGCGGCCGAACTGGGCTTTGGGCTGGAAGATGAATACAGCGCCACCGCCCCGGTGCTCGATTTGAAAGAGGGCAGGTTTGTAGCCGAGCCGCCCATTCATGGTTTTTACCTGCAGCCGCCACTTAGCGAAGTAACGCACCAGCTACTGCAGCACGAAAACCCCGTGACCCTGTACCGTATCCGGCTGAACAAGCTGCAGCGCCGCGAATTGCTGCAGTCGTATGCCCATTTCTTTCACTACCACGTAGCCGATTTTGGGCAGCTGAAGACGCTGGCTGTGCTGCAAGCCGTGTTGGACTGATACCCTCACCCTGCCCTCTCCCTACAGGGAGAGGGTTCGAAGCAGCGTGGGGCCTAAAGGTGAACATAACTCGACTACCAACCGCCATCCGGCATCTGTTATCATCTCCTTCCCGACAACCGATACCAAACCACTGCATCCATCCCCTAACCCTACAGGCAGAGGGTTCGAAGCAGCGTGGGGCCTAAAGGTGAACATAACTCGACTACCAACCGCCATCCAGCATCTGTTATCATCTCCTTCCCGACAACCGATACCAAACCACTGCATCCATCCCCTCACCCTACAGGCAGAGGGTTCGAAGTAGCGTGGGGCCTAAAGGCGAACGAAAATCGACTGCCATCCAGCATCCGCCATCTGCCATCTCTTCCTTCCCAACATTAGGCAAATGACAACTAACAACACCGCTGACAACCGCTCACAGCTTGCGTAGCTTGTACTGGCCAGCGGCGGCATCAAAGTGGCTGAGGTACTGCTGGCCATTGAACGAAGCAAGGGCTACAACCGCCACGCCCGGTGGTAGTGATTGCTGCACGGCCTGCGCCGACCGGTATGCTTGCTGAATAGTGGTAAGTGGTGCCGGCTGTACCGATGCACTGGGTGTAAGGCTGCCTGCATGCAACTGCCTGCTGAGGCAGTACACCTCTTTGTCGTTGGCCATGCTGAGAGCTGCCTCTACCGCCATACCAGCAGCAGCACTGGCTGCGCCGGCAGCAAAGGCCCCCACCAACGAGCCCACTGGTACAAAAAACACTGCCGACTCTACAAGTGCCCCTGCCACATCACTCAGCTTTACCCGCTCATCTTTTACCATCAGCACCGTGGTCAGGCTGTCGGGCGAACTATCTACCAGCTCAAAAGCAACAATACCCAGCTGAGCGACTGCCACCCGCAAAAATTTGGTGCTATCCATGGATTTTGTCTCTGTAGAATCGACAAACCAGGGCGCCTGCTTGACTTGCGAAGAGGATAACGCACTTGCATCATCGGCCGACCAATGCTCCATGTGGCGCAACTGG
>JALOMC010000093.1 GCA_025455665.1 Chitinophagaceae bacterium
GCTCTTTATTGGGGGTGTACAAATGGCCGGTCACTGCTACCCAGGCTGTATTAGCATCGGCCGGGTGCACGATGATTTCACCAATGTGGTGGCTTTCGGGCAGGCCCAGGTACTCCCAGCTTTGTCCATTGTTGGTGCTTTTATACACCCCCAGGCCGCTATAGGTACTACGGCTGGCATTGGCTTCGCCCGTGCCCAACCAAATGGTGCGGCTGGGCCAATGTACCGTTACATCTCCCAGGCCAATCACATCTTCCTGGTCGAAAATGGGGTTAAACGATTGCCCGTTATTGGTGGTATGCCAAAGCCCGCCCGTGGCATACGCCACATAAAACTCGGTGGGGTCAGCCGGGTTCACGTCCAAATCTACCACGCGGCCACTCATTACCGTGGGGCCCACATTGCGCCAGCCCGTATTAATGCTGCTGGCCGCCGCCATTTTGCGCTTTTCTATCAGGCTGGCCTGCCGCTCGGTAGCGGTGGTAGGGGCCAGCGGCTGCGCCAATATTAACAAGGGTGAACAAGCTGCCAACCAACCCAAGGTGGCATACTGGCGTAATTTTGGATAGTTCATGTTGTACAATTTATTTACAGGCAACCACGTTGGTTAATTTGGAAAAATAAAGGCAGATGATACGTTGTCAAAATCGGTTTTTTCATCCCTCCTCGGCTGCACGCCTGCTTGTGCTGGCCGCCAGCCTGGTGCTGGGTAGCCAGGCCTCGCAAGCGCAGTGCAAAACATTTAGGCTGAGCGACCGGGGCGATACACTGAACTGTGTGGACCAAAGTGGGAAAAAACAAGGCAAGTGGGTGGTGAAAATAGCCGAACAGCGAGGAGAGCGTGGGTACGAAGAAGAAGGTGTGTACCTAGACGATAAAAAGGAAGGAGTCTGGCGGCGCTATAGCCCCGAGGGCGATCTGCAGGCGGTAGAACGGTACCGCTGGGGCCTGCTAAGCGGCAAAAGCCAGTACTACTCTGTACTGGGACTGGAGCGGGAAGAAAGCTGGTGGGCCATGGATCCGGGAAAGCAATTTGATACGATAGACGTACCCGACCTGTTTGAAGACGGAAAATACAAGCAGGTAGTGGTAAAAAATGAAGGGTACAGCATGCGTAACGGCACCTGGACCTGGTACGACCCTACCACTGGCTATGTTCAACGCACCGAAGAGTTTATCCGGGATAGTGCGGTCAACCCACTGAGTGCATTTGGGATAAAAGCCAAAAAGCCGGGTGGAGAACCCGGAAAACCGGGCGAGCCTAAAAAAACAGAAAAACCGGCGATCGTGCAGGAGTGGGAAAAGAAAAATTCGGGTAAAAAGAAAGTAAAAGTGAGGGATGGCTCTACTGGCTACTAAGGTTGGTTGATAGTGCTGCCGGTAGCCTGAGCTGGCCAATCAGAAAGCTTTTGCTCATCCTAAGAGCGTCACAACGTTCCGCAGATTCTTTTACTACCCCTACCTTGTATCGGTAAAACGAATGTAGTAGCCAACAGTGCCCCCCGCGGTCCTTTAGCAATAGTCCAGTGTGGAAGTCGAGGCCTACTAAATGGACGCTATTATTTGGTGCGGTCTGCAGATATTTGAAAAATGCGGGCCCCATAGCACCACGACGCAACTTATAACAAAGCCGCTTAATCATAAAGGCAGATGGTTCAGTAGCATAACGGCGGATGGGTATGGCATAGCCCAGATCAGACAAGACGTGGCACACAAAGTAGCCGCAGGCAATGCTGCCGGTGCCGGGCTGTCTGCTGGTTCCATTGTAGTCCCAGCGGGTACCTTTCCAGTAGTACGACATTGAGTCGATGGCAGTAAAAAAAGCCATGTTTTTTACTGTATCTGACAAATCCTGTTGATGTAACAATATGGTCTGGTAACTACTACAGAACGCAGTATATGGCCGAACGGCTGCCGGCGCCAGTTGACCAGATTTGTTCGCAGGTGCTTTTAATGGCTGCTGGCAGGCCAGTGTACAAATTATGATGAACGAACCGATTTTCACAGAAATCGGAGATGTTCAAACAGGTCTGAATGCACAATTACAACATGAAAAAATCAGGCCACCCACTGCTGCAGTAGCTGTACAAATTGGCGGCGGGGCACAAACCTCGCTCCCAATGATTCGAGGTGAGTAGTGTGTACCTGACAGTCTATCAGTCGCAGGCCATCGGCCTTCATGCTTGTTACCGCCGTTATAAATGCAGTTTTACTGGCATTAGACACCTCGCTGAACATGCTTTCGCCAAAAAACACTTGTCCAAGCCGCACTCCGTAAAAGCCACCCACCAATCGGTTGTTCTGCCAGGCCTCGTAGCTGTGGGCATGGCCCATGAGGTGCAGATCGTGGTAGCCTTTTACTACAGCCTCGGTGATCCAGGTGCCATGCTGACCCGGTCGCTGTGCATTGGCGCAGCGCTTTATCACCTGGCCAAAAGCCTGATTTTGAGTAATTTGGAAACACTGTTTTCTTAGTACCTGCTTCATCGACTTGCTGATGCATAGATCGGGAGGAAACAGCACAAAACGGGGGTCGGGCGACCACCAAAGCGGCACTTGCCCTTCGTACCAGGGAAAAATGCCATGTCGGTAAGCGAACAGCAGCCTTTGGGCACTTAAATCGCCACCAGCGGCCAGCAGGCCTTCCTCATCCGCCTCTTCCAGAGGTGGAAACCAAATTTTTTCGTCGAGAAAATGGAGTGTCCTCAAAGCAGTGGCAGCTCCCGATGCCACATCTATTACAATGCTACTTCTTCAATTGTTGCATTGATTCCCCGGTCTTTAATACCGTCGCACAACGGTTTAAGTGTTTCAAAGCCACCGTGCTTCACTGCATATTTGCCCCGCATGTGAATGATGAGGGCACATTGCTCAGCCTGTTCCTCTGTTTGGCCACAAATTTCTACCAGGGCCTTTATCACCCAGTCAAATGAATTCACATCATCATTCCACACCACCAGGCTGAATCCGCCATCTTCATCCAGCAGCACATCTTCATCGGTATCAGGACGTTGCAAAGGCGATGTGTCTGAATAAAACCTGATCATTTGTTGGGTGAATCTTGTTGGAATCGCAAAATTAAGCATTCGGCCCCGACCACCGACCGGTTGTTTATACCCGTACAATAATGCCGTGTTAAATAGACGGTACCAATGTGCAAATGTGAAAAAGCAGCCCGAAACCCACCCAATAATGCCGGGCAAATTTGCGTTAGCAGGTCTTTTGGTAACATTCCTTCAAAACTTCCGTACATAAACGCATGATAATGATACAACAGCGCCTGGCGCTGTGCCTGGTGTTGCTGCTGGCGGCAGGCTGGCTGGGCACCAGCACTACTATTGCGCAGGCATCGCTTATCACACAGGATCCACTGCGCTTTCAGCGCTTTGCCGAAGCCCGGCAGTGGTTTACCGACGAGCAATACAAATTGGCTTACCCGGTTTTTAAAGAACTGGAAATGGCCCTGAGTACCGAGTCAGACATCAATCGGCAGCTGTATGCCGAAGAGTTACGTTTTTACAAACTGGCTTGCGAATTGATGGAAAATAACCCGGCTGGTGCAGCCGCCGCCGACCAGTACATGGCCAGCAACGCAGCGACCGTGCACAAAGGACAGCTCGGCTTCTATTTGGGCTCTTATCACTTCAGGCAACAGCAGTACCCGCTGGCGATTGCCGCGTTTGAAAAAGCCAGCATCAGCCACCTGAACAACAACCAGGTAGCA
This sequence comes from Chitinophagaceae bacterium, assembly GCA_025455665.1. Taxonomy (GTDB): domain Bacteria; phylum Bacteroidota; class Bacteroidia; order Chitinophagales; family Chitinophagaceae; genus Phnomibacter. Next base: position 3,725 of record JALOMC010000093.1, read on the forward strand.
GCCATGCAGTTTGAGCAAGGCTACAGCTACTTTACTCAAAAGCAATTTACTAATGCCAAGCCCTTGCTAAACTCGGTCCGACAAAGCAAACAATCGCCTTACTGGGCCGATGCCAATTATTACTATGGTTTGCTGGCCTTCAACGATGGTAACTATCGCGATGCATTGGAAGCCTTTGAAGTAGTACGCTATCACAAGAAGTACCAAACCATGGTACCGTACTACATGGCAGGTATAAATTATGCCATTGGCCAAAAAGACAAGGCCATGCAGCAGGCAGAAGAAGCATTGAAATCAGGTCAACCTTTTTACAAACCGGAACTGCAGCAATTGGTGGGCCACGGCTACTTTGAAAAGCGGGACTACAAAAAAGCATTGCCCTATCTGGAAGGGTTTGTAGCCTCGGCCAGCAAAGTAAAACGCGAAGACCTCTATGAGTTGGCTTACTGCTACTACATCGATGGCAACTACAACAAGGCCATTGAGCAGTTTAAGCCGCTGGCAGGGGGGCAGGATAGCCTGAGCCAGCACGCCATGTACCTGCTGGGCGATGCTTATTTAAAAACGAATCAGAAGAACAATGCACGCAATGCCTTTCTCTTTTGCAGTAGCAATAGTAGCAACGCTCAGTTCAAAGAAATCAGCCTTTTTAACTACGGTAAACTAAGCTATGAACTGGGGTATGATGCAGAGGCACTACCCGCACTGAAGCAGTACGTTGCCAATTATCCGGCGGGCAAGTACAGTGCCGAAGCCAAAGACCTGCTGGTAGGTGTACTGGGAAATACCAGCAATTACAAAGAGGCACTTGAGCTGTATGAATCATTGCCAAACAAAAGTGAAGTGGCCCGAAAATACTATCCGGCTATTGCCTTCAACCGGGCGCAGGAGCTGATGAATGACCGCAATCTGGCGACAGCCGAGCCCTTGCTGCAAAAAGTACTGGGGGCTCCTTTCAACAGCACCGTGGCGCCGCTGGCGCAGTTTTGGCTGGCCGAAATTGATTTTGGAAAGGAGCAGTATGCCAGCGCAGTGCAGCGTTATCAAAACTACCTGGCTACACCGATAACTGCCGGCGAAGCGAATCCGCAGTCGGCCCGCTACGGCCTGGCTTACAGTTTGCTGCGGCTGCAACAGTACAAAGAGGCCGGCAAGCTTTTCAATGAATTGAGCAATGCCAACTGGCCCGGCGAGCAGCAGCGCACCGATGTGCAGCTTCGTGCGGCCGACTGCTGGTATATGCAAAAAGAGTTTGGCAAGGCCCTGCCAGTATATAGCCAGGTGGCCGGGCGGCGGGCATTTGGCAGCGACTACGCACAATACCAGATGGGTATGATAGCCGGGGCACAAAACAAGCCTGCTGAAAAAATCAATACACTTCGCACGGTAGAGTCGCTGTACCCGGCCAGTACATTGGTAGGCATGGCCAATATGGAAATTGCCAACACCTATCTGGCCGATGAAAAGTTCAAGGATGCTTTGCCATTTTTAGGCAAGGTGATGCAGGGCAAAGGCAGTGAAGCGCTGAAGCCCGAAGCATACTTGAAAGCAGGCCTGGCGCAATACAACCTTGATAACAACAACGAAGCCATTCAACTGCTTAGCACCCTCATCAAAACCTATCCGCAATCGCCCGAAAGCGAAGAAGCCATTGACAATATTCGCAGCATTTATGTGGAGCAGGGCAAGCCAGATGCGTACGTAGGGCTGCTGGAGCAGCTGGGGCGCAAGGTAGAAAACAGCGTGGCCGATTCGCTGACTTATGCGGCGGCCGAACTGCAACTGAGCGATGGTAAAGCGCCACAAGCACAGGCCTCGCTGAAGGCTTATCTGGAAAAATACCCGGGTGGCCGCTACTCGCTGGAAGCAAACTACCAGTTGGCCGAACTGCTGCGCAACGCCAAACAAACGGCGGAGGCCATGCGCTACTACACGGCTGTGGCACAGGTAGCACCCAACAAGTACGCTGAAAAGTCTTTGTTGCTGCTGTCTCGTTATCATTTTTTCGATTTGAAAGATTACGTCAAAGCAGCAGCGTATTATCAGCAACTGAAAGACTACGCCAGCACACCCGCCAATCGTTTAGAAGCAATGAGGGGCCTCGTAAGGTCGCAGTACTATCAAAACGATTTGGCCAATGCGGTAACCAATGCCCGGGAGCTGTTGATGCAGTCGGGCGCCGGTAGCGACGACAAAGTATTTGCCAATCTGGTGCTGGGCAAGCAGGCAAAAACAGGTAACAACTGTGCCGAGGCCATTACGTATTTCAAACAGGTAGCCCAACTATCCAAGGCAGAATTTGGCGCCGAAGCCCGCTACCAGATAGCGCATTGCCTGCTGCTGCAAAACAAGCTGGCCGATGCAGAAAAAGCTGCATTTGACATGATTCAAAAATCTGGATCATACGCTAATTGGGTGGAGCGTTCGTACCTGCTGCTCGGCGACGTGTTCATGCAGCAGCAAGACTATTTCAATGCCAAGGCTACTTATAAAAGTGTATCCGAAAATGCACAACAGCCCGATGTAAAGCAAGAGGCAACTGAGAAATTGGCAAAAGCAGAGGCCGCTTCAGCAGCTGCATCTAAAATGGGAGGACAGTAATGAAAGCAAGTCATAACACTCGCCTGATATTGAAAGCAAGCGTCCTGCTGGCGACCTTGCCACTGGCACTGTGCTCAGTAGGGCAAGATACCGTCAAGCGCAAAACCATCGACATTACTTCATCATTCAAGCCGAGCCTGATTCCTCAGCAAAAGCTGGGGCTGACCGCTTCGCCGGCACCGGCCGATAGTGTACGCCCCCGGCTTCAGTATAGCATCCCTTCGCAAAATCTGGCATTCGGTTTTTCGCCGGCACCGCTGCGGCCTATGGCATTTCAGGCCGACAGCAATGCTGCTGCCGATGCCTCCGGCCTTTATGTAAAGGCAGGGTATGGCAATTTTCAGACACCTTATCTGAAGGCATTGGCATCGTTTGGCAATGGCGTAAAATCGAATGGCAATATTGAAGGGCAATATCTGGCTTCCAAGGGGCAGTTACCATTCCAGCAATTCAGTCAGTTTGGTGCCAAGGCCAACCTTTGGCTGCATATGAAGCAAAACAATTCGCTGCATGTATTTGGCGGCCTTGATGGCACCAGCACCTATCGGTACGGATTTGGCGATAAGCCAGCACCGCCTGAGGATTCCTTAAAGCTACGCTACACCACTGCTACCGTGGGGGCAGCACTGGCCAACGCCATTGGTGGCGAAAACGGCGTGAGCTATCATGGAAAAATAGATGCGCACTTTTTTAGTGACAATCAGGAGGGGCAAGAAGTCGCCCTTCGTTTTGATGTACCGGTGACCAAGCAAATTTCTGACGATGCTGCACTTACCCTCGGCATAAAAGGCATGGTAAGTAATTTGAACGGGCGGGATACCAGCTTCGGCAACAACCTGTTTATGATTCCGGTGCAGGCCAACATTCGGCTAAAAGAAGGGCTGACATTGTATGCAGGCATCATTCCTTCATGGAACAATAAAGCCTTTGCACTGTTGCCGGATGTGAAGTTGGAATACCTGCTCAACAACCAAAACATGTCGGTAGAAGGCGGGGTACGCGGCTATTACGATGAAAATACATTCCGGAGTCTGACTGCCATGAACCCCTGGATGCAGCAACCCACCCAGCTTACCAACACCCGCAACCTGGAGCTGTATGCCGCATTGAAAGCAAACGTTAATGAGCATCTGAGTTACCGGGCCAAGTTGGGCGTAGGCAAGCAGTACAACGTGCCCTTATGGGTAAATGATGCGAAAGATGGACGTGAGTTTGAGTTGCTATTTGAGCCCAGCCTGTCGCGGCTGTTTTTGGCGGGAGAATTGGTGTACCAAAAGGGGCAGCGCTTCCGCTGGTCAAATAGCATTCAAATCAACGGGTATTCATCTCTCAAAACAGCCGAAAAGGCCTTCGGGTTGCTGCCAATGGAGCTTCGTTCTTCTGTTCACCTCATGATTCTGAAAGACCTCCGATTCAAAGCCGACTTGTACAGTTTCAGCGGGGCCTGGTATCGGCCGGTAGCTGGCGGCGAACCGAAGCGGGGGAAATCGGTGATGGATCTGAACGCCGGAGTAGAGTTTGATGTGACGGCCAAGTTGAAGCTCTGGCTCCAACTGAACAATATCGCCAATATGGATTACCAACGCTGGCACCAGTACCGTGTGCTGGGTTTTCAGGCACTCGGCGGCGTTATTTTCCATCTCTAGCGGCTCAGATTTTGCAGGCTAGGGGCGAGGCTGTTAATTTGTTGACATGTCGAACGCGTTTGCCGAGTACTTGCTGCAGCAGCATGAGCTACCCATACCCGGTGTGGGCCACCTGAAGTGGGAAGCTGTTCCCGCCGC
>JALOMC010000094.1 GCA_025455665.1 Chitinophagaceae bacterium
CATTACCCTCACGGTAGAAACGGAAACCGGCTGCCGCCACAGCATTAGCAGGGTAGTAGAGGTAGGGGCTTATCCGCGGGCCGCTTTTGTGTTGCCTGAGGTCTGCTTGTCCGATGCATTCGCCGCTTTTGCCAATACCAGTACCCTCACGCCGGGTAGCTTAACCACAGTACAGTGGCGTTGGACCTTTGGCGACCCCAATGCCACCCCGGCCAACCCCGACAATAGTTTGCTGGCATCGCCACAACACCGGTACAGCGCTGTGGGTAACTATAACGTAAAACTGGTAGCTACGGCCCCCGGCAACTGTGCCGATTCGGTTACGCAAACGCTGACCGTGAATGGCGACCGGCCGAGGGCACAATTTGTGGTGCAAAATGCCGGTGCAGTTTGCAGCAACCTGCCATTGCAAATCAGGCAGCAGTCAACGGTCAACTTTGGAAGCATCACCAAAACGGAAGTGTACTGGCAATGGCCCGATGCCAGCGTGGTTACCATCGATGATGATCCTCAGTTTGACGAAGTCTACAGCCATTCTTATCCGGTGTTCAGCAGCCCGGCTTCACGTTCCGTACAAGTGCGACTGGTAGCTTTTTCCGGTGGGATTTGCGTAAATGAGGTGATCCAAACCATTACCCTGCAGGCAACACCCCAGCCCGCGGTAGCAAGGCTGGCCAGTATATGTGCCGATGCGCAACCCCGCTTGCTCAACGAGGGCCGTGATGCAGCCGGACTGCCGGGTGTGGGTACTTTTACCGGGCCTGGCATGCAGCCCGGCAACGTGTTTGACCCGGCGGCAGCTGGTGCCGGCGTCCAAACTTTGCGCTATCGATATCAAACCACGGCTGGCTGTGCCGATAGTGTTTCGGCCAATATCACCGTTTTTCCCCGGCCTACCGCAGCTTTCGGTATTCAAAGTCCTGCTTGTGCAGGTCAGCAGGTTCGGTTCACCGACGCGTCGGTAGCCAATGCGGGCCGAATTGTACGCTGGCAGTGGAGCCTGAGCGACGGTTACACACAGGCGGGTGCCCAACCGGGTGTGCAACACATTTTTGCCACAACCGGCCCTGCCAGCGCTACCCTACAGGTAACAACCGACAGCGGGTGCACCAGCCTGCCGCTACAACAGTCGTTTGAGGTACGAGCAGTGCCAGTTCCCGATTTTGCAATGCCGTCGGCCTGTTTGCCGTCAGGCCGGGCTGTATTCACAAATCAGTCTACAATAGCCGACGGTACAGCGGCGCAGCTGCGTTTTCGTTGGCATTTTGGGTATGCTGGCGGTAGTAGTACGCTTGCCGAGCCCACGGCCTTTTTTCCGGGGTCTGGTCCGTTCACCGTTCAGTTGGTGGCCACCAGTAGCTTTGGCTGTAGCGATTCCATCAGCCAGCAGATGACCGATATCTATCCTCAGCCGGAAGCCAGCATCAGTAGTAGTCCTCCACTAGGTGTATGTTTGGGCGATGCTACTGCGTTCAGTAGTGTAAATAATCCCTTGGGGCAGTTGATAACCAATTATTTCTGGGATTTCGGAGATGGAAACGCTGCATCGCAGCAAGCGCCATCGCACCGCTACCGCAAGGCGGGCAGCTATACGGTAAACTACTATTACCAAACGGCCGCCGGCTGCTATTCTGATACAGTACAGGCCACAGCGGTGGTGCACCCGTACCCGGTGGTAAGTGCAGGCCCCGACCTGGTAGTGCTGGAAGGTGGACAAACCACGCTGCAGGGAAGTGCCAGTGGCAGCAGTAGCTACGCATACAGCTGGACGCCGGCTACCTGGCTAAGCGATGCCCGTGCTTTGCGGCCTGTGGCCCGGCCCACAGCCGACGTTACCTACCGGCTGACCGTGACTGGTACCGGCGGCTGTAGCAGAGAGGATGACGTGTTTGTAAAGGTGCTGCTAAAGCCCGTGGTGCCCAATGTATTCAGCCCAAATGGTGATGGTATAAACGATACCTGGAACATCCGCTACCTCGATAGCTATCCGGGGGCTACTGTAGAAGTATTTGACCGCTACGGCCGCCGTGTTTTGCTTAGTACCGGTTACAACCAACAGTGGGATGGTAGCTTGAATGGTCAACCTTTACCGATTGGGACTTATTATTACATCATCAACCCTAAAAATGGCCGCCAACCCTTGAATGGGTCGGTCACGATTGTACGATAATGAAACCGAATTTGTCGATGGTAAGCCGTGGTGTGGCTGGTACCCTTTTGTTGTTGGCTGGCGTGTTGCCAGTGCAGGCCCAGCAGCGTCCTCACTATACCCAATACATTCTGAATCAATTTATTATTAATCCTGCCGTAGCGGGAATTGAAAACTACACCGACGTTAAACTGAGCCATCGGCACCAGTGGGTAGGCATCCTCGATGCACCAGTTACCACCTATGCTACTATTCACGGATCTATTGGCAAAGATGATAGCCGCACCAACCCAACTACTTTTTTGCCCGAGGGCGACAACCCAAGGGGGAAGGCTTATTGGGAGCAATATACTTCGGCCAAGCCGCACCATGGCTGGGGTGTTACTATCATCAACGACCGCACTGGTCCGCTCAACAGGTTTTCGGCTTATGGCACTTACGCCTACCACCTGGGCATTGGTCCCCGTACAAGTTTGTCGGGCGGTATCAGTGTGGGCCTTACTAACAATGCGCTGAATACCTCAAAGCTGCTTTTTGACAATCCGATAGATCCGGCTGTTGCTGGCAGCGGAGTACTCAATCGTATTCGCCCCGACCTGGCTGCCGGCCTTTGGCTGTACAGCTCCGATTTTTTTGCCGGCGTGTCTGCTCAGCAAATCATCAATCAGGGGCTTGAGTTCAGTAATGGTACCCTCACCACCGGGCGCAAAACCTATCCGCACCTTTTTTTGACGGCGGGCTACAAGTTTTTCCTCGACGATGATTTCAGCTTCATCCCGTCTGCCGTATTGCGCTACGTGCAGCCGCTGCCAGTAGGGGTAGACCTGAATGCCAAACTGCAATACCGCGACCGTTTGTGGATTGGCGCTGCCTATCGGGTAAATGATGGGATATCAGGTATGCTGGGCGTGAATGTGTCCAACGTTTTCAACATTGGGTATGCCTATGACTATACTACCAGCCGGCTTCAAAACTTTACCCGTGGTACGCACGAAATAGTCCTAGGCTTTATGCTGGGCAATAAGTGGGGCGACCTGTGTCCAAGAAATCTCTGGTAATCAGACGATTACATGCCTTATTTTTTCTGCAATTCCAGGTTGAGTACAGTGCCGCTCTCGGTGCGGGTAGCCCGCACACTGCTCAGCGTGGTACGGGTGATGTTCCAAACGCCGGTTAGTTTGGTGAGGGGGGCCGGCCCGGTGGGAAAAGCCGAGGTAATCGTCATGGCGCCAGCATCACCTTTCCAGGTGCCAGCGGCATCGGGTTGACCCGGTTTGCGCCCAAATACGGTCAGGTCGCGGTTGAATTTAAACTCGTAGTCGGCAAACTGGCCGGTAATGTTATCCGGTCCTTCGGTGAAGTTTGTTACCTGCCATAAATTATTGACGATCAGGTTCACTACGAAGTCTTCTTTGGCTTCTTCCACAGCCTTTTTGCAACTGCTCAGCCCTACCAATAAGGCAAACATGGCCATCGCCACTATGTTTTTCCGTCGCATGTGTTTCTATTTTTCTGAAGCAAAACCGTACCGAAACTAATGAAAAAGCGCCGCGAAGCGACGCTTTGATGGAAACTTAATGTTGTAACAGGTATCTGCCTATAACAAATGGGCTGCTTTCACAACGGTTTCGCCTGCCTGTGAACGAACGGCCATGGTAAACTGGTCAGTGAGGCCATAGCAGCCATATTCGCCTTTTTTATTGAGGGCTATAAAACCAACCTGGAGCTGCCTGGCCACTGACTCTCCCCGCATTTTTACCAGCCGCTTCACAGCTTCTTTGCAGGCCTCGGTGGGGCTGTAGCCATGCCGCATATATTCCACCACCGTGTGGCTGCCACAAATGCGAACTACTTCTTCGCCTACGCCGGTGGCAGTGGCAGCACCCACTTCATTGTCTACATACAGGCCAGCACCAATAATAGGGGAGTCGCCCACCCGGCCGGCCATTTTGAACGCCATGCCGCTGGTGGTGCAGGCACCGCAGATATTGCCGGTGGCGTCCAGGGCCAGCATACCAATCGTGTCGTGGTTGTCTTTAATACGCTCCAGCAGGTTTTCTACAGTAGTCATGGGGCTGTACTTCGAAGTCTTCAACCACTCTTTCCAAGCAGCTTCACTTTTGGCCGTCAGCAGGTTTTCTTTTTTAAACCCATTTTCCAGCGCAAAGCGCAAAGCGCCTTCGCCCACCAGTTGCACGTGCGGTGTTTTTTCCATTACCAGCCGTGCTACCGAAATAGGGTGCATAATATGCTCCAGGCACATGACAGCGCCGATATTGCCCCGGTGATCCATGATGCAGGCGTCGAGTGTCACCTTGCCATCGCGGTCGGGCAGGCCGCCGTATCCCACACTTTGGTCGTCGGGGTCTGCCTCGGGTACCTGTACGCCGGTATGCACAGCGTCTAGTGCAGTGCCGCCGGCTTGTAGTACCTGCCAGGCAGCTGCATTGGCCTTTACATTGGGCGCCCAGGTGCTCACCACAATCGGTTTCGCTGCCACCGGGGCTGCGTTGGCGGCTGGCTGTGCCGCCAGCGCCGCGGCCGACAGGCTACTCAGTTTCAAAAACCTTCTTCTTTGCATGTGGAATTACGAATAGATTAGGGGTGTGAAAATAAGGAGCCTGCTGCTGCAGCAGGCCTGGTTTATGCACAGTGTGCGCCATTGCTGCCATTGACAATGCCGGGCAGCCTTTGCTTTAGTGCAAGAATATCAGGAGATGCGAAAGTGTTCGTACATATTGGAAGGGAGTATGGGCCGGCGGCTGGCGCTGGATGTGTTTGATACCATTGGTAGCCCGCGGGCTACGGTGCTGTATATGCACGGATTTGGTGGCTTCAAAGACTGGGGCGATAATGACTACCTGGCTCAGCGGTGGGTAGCAGCTGGTGTCCGGTACATCCGGTTCAACTTTTCGCTCAATGGCACTACACCAGAGTATCCTACTGAATTCGTTGATTTAGATGGCTTTGCGGCTAATAACTACACACATATGTTGTATGATGTTGGCCAGGTGCTATCCTTTATTGGTAAGCACGAGACAATGCGAAAGGCTGCTGAAGTGAATGAAGTGCCCATCATACTGGTAGGCCATAGTATGGGTGGTACGGTGGCGCTGCTAGCAGCTGCCGAATACCCAACCGTAGCTGCTGCCATCAGCTGGGCGGCGCCGGCAGCCTGCAAAACGCCTTGGGAGCGTTGGCCGGCATGGCAACTGAAGACCTGGCGTGAGCTGGGGGTTCAATACTATCTGAATAGCCGGACACGTCAGCAGCTGCCAATCGCTTACCAGTTGTACCAGGATTTTGAAGCTAATGCGGCTCGTTTTGATTTGCAAAAACGATTAGCCGATTGTAAGAAGCCACTGCTGATGATGTATGGATTGGCCGATACATCGGTACCGGCCAGCGCTGCGCAACTTTTGGCTGGGTATGCATCCAACGCAAGGCTTTGGTTGGGCGATGGTGACCATACATTTAATCGGCGGCATCCGTCGGCAGCGTTTGGCACAACGCCGGCCATGGCAGCCGTGTTGGCAGCCAGCCTGGAATTCATAGACTCAATTACTTCATAATTAATATTATGTTAAGTAAAGTAGCAGGAAATAAGCCGGCGATCTGCCGGCCCATTTCAGTCTGATTAATGGCTAATCTTGCCGTAAATGTCGTTCCACTTCTTCTCTTCTGCCTCCCATTTAGCCTTTTCGGCCGGAACTTTGGTGGCCGCTTTTTTGTCGCCATAAATGAGTATCAACTGATCGGCCAGGCGTTTGTAGTTCTGCAGGTCCATTCCTTTCAGCCCCTCAGTACGGCCATAAGCTTCGGCGCTTTTTATCAAAAACGGTAATGCCTTTTCAATTTCTGCATCATAGGCCTTCCGCAGCTGGTCACGTTTATCGGTCAGTTCTTTCGGAGGCGGCGGCAGCTTGCCGCTCTTGTCCGGCTTGGCGTTGGCATTTGCTTTACGGATGTCTTCGCCCACTTTGCGGATGTCTTCGTTTACACGCACTGCCTTATTCACAAAATGGTTGCCAAGGTAGTAATACGGGCGACCATCGTTTGGACTGGCTTCGCCGGCACGGCTCAGGTAATCCACCATTTTGCTTTCCAGTTCGGCAGAGTTGGCCGGCTTTTCCTCGCCGTCTTTATTGAGTTTGTCGAAAAGGATAAGGCCATAATTCTTGATAAGATCCTGATTACCAGGCTCCTTAGCAATTTTGCCTTCAATCCGTTTCATCTTTTCGTTTTCATCAGACATATCCATGATGAAGTCGATCTCGGTATAGCCGAAATATTCGTTTGTAGGATACAGCTCTTTACCTGCGGTACGGATTGCCTCGAACTTGTCGATTTCGTTGGCCCGGAAATAGTAGCCCATCAAAAACTGGTAAATGAAATCATTGCCTTCGCCACCTATCTTCTTGTCGGTTACTTTAGTGAAGTACTTGGTGGCTTCATCTTCCTTTTTCCAGTTTTGATAAGCAGCACCGGCCAGTACGTGGGCATTTGTATCAAATTCCATCTTCACCATCTTATTGCTGATCAGGAAATCGCCCCACTCCACCGTATTCGTGAATAAGCCGGCAGCTTTTTCCCACTCCTTTCCCTGAAAAGCCTTGTAGCCAGTGTTGAAGAAATCCATGTAGTAACTGATGGGTATACCCTGGTACGTCGGATCATTTACCAAGGTTTTGGCGGGGTCCATTTCCAGGTACTTCTTGTAGGCAGCGATCGATTCGGCTCTTAATTCGTCGACCTTGCTTTCGTTGCCCGGCTCTTTGGCCATTTTATCCATGATGGCTGCCTTTAGCAGAAAACCTTCCGGTTTAGTCTGATTTTTGGGCTTGGCCATGGCCGCTTCCAGCTTTTGCTTGGCGTCAGCTGTCTTGTTAATCAGCAAGGCTGTTTTCACATCGTCAAACTGGGCCAAGGCCGCATTGGCAAGCAGCGCCGCACCCAACAACATTTGTAAACGTTTCATTTTCAGAGGGTTGTTATTTGAATGAACGGTTGATTTACGGTGTGTCGGTATCGGGCGTGTCGTTTATATCGGCAGGCGGATTATCGCCGTCTATAGTGGTTTCAGTGCTGGTTTCTTCGCCTTCGGTGCCTGCACCCTCGGCCTCCGCCACGGTTTCATCCACCTCTTCTTCCCTGTCAATGCGTGAAATGGCTGCAATGGCATCATCCTCCTCCAGTCTGATCAGCTTCACACCCTGCGTAGCTCTTCCTGCTTCGCGTATACTTTCGATACTGGTACGAATTGTGATGCCCGATTTGCAGGTGATCATCAAATCATCGTCGTCTGATACGGTCATGATACCGACGAGGTTACCGGTTTTCTCGGTTATACTGATAGTTTTAACACCCTTGCCACCGCGGTTGGTGATGCGGTATTCGTCTACAGAAGTCTTTTTACCAAAGCCCTTTTCGCTTACTACCAATATCATTTTGCTTTCCAGGTCGGCCTTGCTTACACACAGCATTCCAATCACTTCATCCTTGTCGTCGTCCACTTCTATGCCGCCCACCCCAATGGCGCCGCGGCCCGTGGGGCGTACTTTATCTTCCGGAAAGCGGATAGCACGGCCCGATTTTACCGCCAGCATTACTTCGCTGCTGCCGTCGGTCAGCTGTGCTGCCAGTAGCTGATCGCCTTCTACAATCGTAATAGCATTTACACCGGTCGAACGGGGCCTGCTAAAGTCTTCTAACGAGGTTTTTTTGATGATGCCTTTGCTGGTACACAGTACAATATAATGCTGTTGTACAAATTCTTTGTCATCCAGGTTGGCAATGTCTATAACGGCCCGCACCTTATCATCTTGCGGAATCTGGATCAGGTTTTGAATGGCGCGGCCTTTGCTATTCTTGTCGCCCTCCGGTATCTCATACACCTTCAGCCAGTACAGCCGGCCTTTTTCGGTAAAAAACAGC
>JALOMC010000095.1 GCA_025455665.1 Chitinophagaceae bacterium
GTGCTTACCCGCAATGCCTACATTACTGTGTTTGGTCTGCCACAGGTAAACTTTGGGGCCAGTCCACGCTTCGGCTGTTTGCCGCTGCGGGTAGCGTTTGCCGACAGCAGTGTGCCTAGCACCGGTAGTATTGTCGACTGGCGCTGGGATTTTGGCGACGGCACCCTCGGCAGTGGCCGCAACCCGGTACATACCTATGGCAATCCCGGTAGTTTTCGCATTTCGCTCACTGTGCGTACCGATCAGGGTTGTAGCAGCACATTTTCTATCGATAATTACGTGACCGTAGGCGATTCGCTGGAGGCCCGCTACAACGTAAGTGTACCGGCAGCTTGCGTAGTGCCGGTGAGTGTAAGGTTTACCGATGCCAGTATTGGTACTAACATCGTCAGCTGGCAATGGCTGTTTGGCGATGGGGGTAGTAGCAACGCCCGCAATCCTACTCACCTGTACACCACGCCTGGCACCTACGATGTGCGGCTGGTAGTGCGCAATGCCGGCGGCTGTACCGATACGCTGCTGCAGCCTGCCATAGTCACCGTTGGCAGTCCCACGGCATCATTCCGCCTGCCGTCAGGTCCGTTTTGTACAGGCCGGCCGGTCGTTATTCAAAACACCAGTACTCCATTTCCCACATTCGATAGCAGCGTATGGACCTTTAGCGATGGGGTAGTGCTGCGCCAGTTTGATGCAGCCCGCACCTTTGCCACCGGCGGGGTCTACAATTTTTCGCTGCGGGTTTGGAAAAATGGTTGTAGCGATGTGGCTACCGGTTCTATCACCGTGCTTGACAGACCGGTACCTACTGTTACAATTACGCCGCCGGTCAGCTGCCAGTTGCCGCACACAGTCAGCTTTGCCAACACCACACCCAACAGCACGGTGTTGCTATGGGACTTTGGCAATGGCCAAACCAGCACGCAGCAAGCACCCACGCATACTTACAATCAGTTTGGCAGCTACAACATTACCATGATAGTGCAGCACAACAACGGCTGCCTTGATACCTTGGTGCGTAGTGCTGGTGTTATTGTAAGTGCGCCCAGCATTACGGCTATCAGTGGGTTGCCTTACGACAACTGTTCGCCTTATGCTACCACATTTGTGCCTACGGTAGTCACCAACGATTCGGTAGTAAGCTGGGCCTGGGATTTTGGTGATGGTACTACTTCTAACCTCCGCACTCCCTTCAAATCGTTTACCACTACTGGTTCTTATACGGTACGTCTTACCATTACTACCACAGCAGGATGCACAGCCACCTTTAGCTCTACGGTACGTTTGAGCGATCGACCAACCGCTGGCTTTACAGCGACACCACGCATCACCTGCCCTGCTGCCGATGTCAACTTTACCGATACAAGTCGCGGCACGGTTACCCGCTGGCAATGGCTATTTGGCGATGGTGGTAGTTCGAGTGCCCGCAATCCTGTATATCAATACAACGATACGGGCTGGATGCGGGTAACGCTCATTGTATCAAACAACAATTGTAGTGACACGCTCAGCTTGGATAGTTTCATTTACGTCAATCCTCCCATTGCCCGCTTTACCGATTCATTTAGCTGTACTAACAAGCTCGAAAGGTTTTTCACCAACACCAGTATCGGTGCGCTTACCTGGCAATGGTATTTCGGCGATGGCGATTCATCTTCGGTGTTCAGCCCGAGTCATCGGTATGCAGCATCGGGCAACTACACCGTGCGGCTGGTGGTAGCCGATACGGTTTGCCGGCATGAGGCCAGCCGGGTAGTGCGCATAATAGATGAAGAAGCGAATGTGGAAATGACCAATTTGGGGCAGTGCCGCCTTAGTGAAGTGCGTTTTGTAGCACGGGGGCCCCGCACCAATCCGGCGTTCATCAGCAATTACCAATGGATCATTGATGGCGGCGCCACTGTCAATACGACGGTTAATTTTATTGACCGGATTTATACCGACACGGCTACGGTTACCGTGCAATTGGTCATTACAGATTTGAATGGCTGCCTCGATACAACCATTCAAACATTCCGGATCAGCAACGTAGGCACCATCCTGAACTTTGGACCCGTGCAGCAGGATGTATGTGCCGGCAGCCTGGTGAGCTTTAGTGATTCGACGCGGTTTGATGCCAGCAACCGGGTGCTGCGATGGGAGTGGAGCTTTGGCCGCGGAGGACCCGATTCGATATTCACGTCGGGGCCTTTTGGTGCCGTGTATGACAGTGCCGGTACTTACGATGTACGCCTGACTGTGCAGGATTCGCTTGGGTGCCGCTACAGTCTCACACGGCCGGCGGCAGTAATAGTGCATGATGTGGCTGCGGGTTTTGTAGCCAGCGATACGCTGGTGTGTATCAACACCCCTATCACGTTTACCAATCAGTCCACTGCAAGCGGCAGTAATTCTCCATTGCTCACTTACCAGTGGCAGTTTGGCAACGGGCAAACAGCCACCACTGCCAACGCCAGTGTGGCGTATGCTGCAGAGGGGGTATACGATGTTCGCTTGGTGGCTGCAGATCCTTTTGGCTGTACCGATACTTTGCTTCGCCCGCAGTACATAACCGTGGCCAATGCCCGGGCGCAGTTCGCCATGACGGATTCATTCAGTACATGTCCGCCACTACTGGTTACGTTTACCAATACCTCCATTAATAATCGCCAGAACTTTTGGGATTTTGGCAATGGTAATAATAGCATTGTTGTCAATCCATCGCACACCTTTACGCAGCCCGGTACTTTCAATGTAAAGTTACGGGTGGTGGGCAATGGCGGCTGCACCGATTCGCTGACGCGACAAGTACAAATTCGCGGCCCGCAGGGCAGCTTTAGCTATGCGCCATTAGTGGGTTGTCCGCCTTTGTTGGTCAATTTCACGAGCACCGCTGTCAATACGCAATTTTATACCTGGGATTATAGTGACGGCTTAAGCGATATCACCGCCAGTGCTACCGCCACGCATCCGTATACGGTGCCAGGCAATTATGTGCCCCGACTGATTTTGGAAGATGGCCTGGGTTGCAAAGTGCCGATTCAGGGTCTGGACACCATCAGGGTACTGGGTGCCAAGGCATTGATAAAATCGGTTGTCCAAAATACCTTCTGCGATTCGGCTACCATTGCTTTTACCGATTCCTCTATTACGAACGATGTGGTGGTGCGCTACCGCTGGAGTTTTGGTGATGGCGATACAACCAATGCCCGAAACCCGGTGCATGTGTATACTTCGCCGGGTCGTTACCGGGTTACGTTTGAGGTATGGACGGCTACCAATTGCTATGCGATTGATACTTTGGATGTGCCGGTTATTATTGCTGCATCGCCGCAGCTTGATTTTGTTTACGATTCAGCTGTCTGCATTCCGGCGATCGTGCAGTTTACGGGCGTCTGGCAAAATCCTGATACCACTGTGAATGCATACCGATGGGATTTTGGCAATGGCCAATCGAGTACCAGCCTGGTGCCGTCACCCATTAGTTACAATGCACCAGCCACGCTTAATATTCGCTTTTCGGCAATTAACAACTACGGTTGTACCGGCGAAATAGTGAAGCCACTCATAGTGAACGACACGCCGCGGGTAAGTGCCGATCCGAATGCATTTATTTGCCTTGGACAGGCTGCTACGCTGCGGGCAGGCGGCGCCCTTACCTACCAATGGGATGCCGATGCTACCCTTAGCTGTACAAACTGTGCCACACCGGCGGCAAGGCCATCGCAAAATCGTATTTACCGGGTGACGGGTACAGACGTCAACGGCTGCCAGTCGAGCGATACTGTGTTGATAAGAGTGAAACTACCCGGCAACCTCACGGTAGGCCTGGGCGATACCATCTGCGTGGGCGAAACCGTACAGCTGAGGGCAGCCGGCTATGAGCTGTTTAGCTGGTCACCGGCTGCTTCGCTTAACAATGCCAGAATTGCCAACCCGCTGGCCCGACCCACCAGCACTACCAATTATGTGGTCACTGGTACCGATTCGCTGGGTTGTTTTACCGACACTGCTATTATTCCGGTGATTGTGTACCCCATTCCGCAAATTGATATTGCAGAGTCCATCATCAAAGGTATTCAGGGCTCATCGGTGCCGCTGCGCATCATCGGCTCGCCCGATATTACCCGTTATTTGTGGTCGCCGGCCACCGATCTCAGCTGCATTACCTGCCCCGAGCCTACTGCGCAGATTAACCGGCGTATTACCTATACCCTCACCGCTACCAATAATGGCGGCTGTGTATCGCAGGACAATGTGCGGGTAGAGCCTTTTTGTACAGGCTCGACCGTCTTTTTGCCCAATACATTTTCGCCCAATGGCGATGGCAACAACGATGTGTTTTACCCCCGTGGGGTAGGTGATATCAGCATCAAGAGCATCCGCATATTCAACCGATGGGGCGAGCTGATGTACGAGCGGAAAGACTTTAAGATAAACGACCCCACAGCAGGATGGAACGGTACCTATAAAGGCGCTGCGCTAACGCCAGACGTATATGTGTATGTAGCCGAAGTGCAGTGTGGCAATAATGAGCTGTACAGCATGAAAGGCAATGTGACCTTGCTAAAATAACAGCGGAACAGAACCAGTGAACGAACCGATGCAACCAAGAAAAGGAATATTCAACTTACTGCTGCTACTGCTGGCCTTGCCGGCAGGCTTGTGCAGTCAGGATATCCATTTCTCGCAGTTTATGGAAACGCCATTGTGGCGAAACCCCTCGCTGGCTGGTATTTTTCAGGGCGATTTCAGAGCCCAGGGGGTGTACCGCACACAGTGGGGCAGTGTTACGGTGCCGTATCGCACCGGCTCGTTCAATACTGAATACAAGATGCCGGTAAACGCCAGGCGAGGCGGCAATGATTTTTTGACCATTGGCGCCCAGATTACCTATGATATGGCTGGTTCTACCAATTTCAAAACAATACATGTATTGCCGGCCATCAACTACCACAAATCACTGAG
The DNA here is from genome assembly GCA_025455665.1 of Chitinophagaceae bacterium. GTDB lineage: Bacteria > Bacteroidota > Bacteroidia > Chitinophagales > Chitinophagaceae > Phnomibacter. The sequence goes on from JALOMC010000095.1 coordinate 4,945, forward strand.
CGGCAATCGAAATACTTATCTGTCGCTGGGCTTTATGGGAGGCTTTGTGCAGCGTTCTATCGATCGGTCAAAAATTTCTACCAACAGCCAGTTTGATGGTTCAGGCTATAATCCGATGCTGGATATCAATGAGTCGCTGGTCAATTATAATCGCAGCTATGGCGATGCCTCAGTAGGCTTATCGTTCAACACTGCTCTGAGCGAAGATCAGTACGACAATATGTTTGTGGGCGTTGCCTACCATCACTTCAACAGGCCTTCCAACTCATTTTACCGAAATCCTGGTATCGAACTGAATCCCAAGTGGGTGTATTCTGCAGGGGTGCGGTTTGGTATTACCGAACTTGCCTATCTCACGTTGCTGGGCGATTATAGCAAGCAGGGTGTGTACAACGAAGTGCTATTTGGCGGCATGGTGGGCCACTCCATTGGCGGTGCTGCCTTTACCGAGTCTGCTCAAAACCTGCATGTAGGTGCCTTTATCCGTTGGCGAGATGCGATCATTCCGGTGCTCAAACTTGATTTGCATCCTTTCTCTATTGCATTCAGCTACGATATCAATACCTCACAGCTGCGCACTGCCAGCAAGGGCCGTGGCGGGTTTGAACTATCCATTACCTACCAGCGGTTTTTCGATCGGGACAACAGCACTAAAAATGCGGTACTTTGCCCGCGGTTTTAAGTGGCTTCTGCATGTATACACAGGCTCATTATTCACGATTGTTTTGGTGGCTGCTGGCGGCTTATGCGGCAGTGAACCTGGCGTGGCTGGGTGCCGCACCTGTGTACATACTGGATGAAGCTAAAAATGCGCAATGTGCCCGTGAAATGTGGGAAGCGGGCAACTGGGTGGTGCCTACCTTCAATGGCGAGTTGCGAACCGATAAGCCAGCCTTGCATTATTGGTTCATGCAGCTTAGCTACACGCTGTTTGGTGTGGGTGCTTGGCAAGCCCGCCTTTTCAGTGCTATCATGGGCATTGGCACTATTCTCACTAGTTTTTGGTTTGTGCGCCGGCTGGCCAATGCCGGCTGGGCCTTTTTTACAGCGCTGGTACTGGCGTTGTCTACGCATTTTGTATTTGAGTTCAGGCTGGCTGTGCCCGATCCCTATTTAATTTTTTTTACTACCCTTGGCATTTTTGCGGGCTACACATACCTGCAAGAGCAAACGTTGAATTGGCTGCTACTGGCGGCAGCGGCTTTGGCGCTGGCTACCTTGGCCAAAGGGCCGGTGGCATTGGGATTGCCGGGTATTTGCCTGCTGGTGGTGGTGCTGTGGCAGCGGCATTGGTTCGTGTTTTCCGATTGGCGTCTGCTGGCAGCGGCGCTGCTGTACGCGGCCATTGCAGTGCCCTGGTATTGGTTGGTGCATCGGGCTACCGATGGGGCATTTACCCGCGGCTTTTTTCTGGAGCACAATATCGGCCGGTTTAGTGCCGAAATGGAAGGGCATGGCGGGCCTTTCATCATTACCCCGCTCATAGTGCTGGTGGGGATGCTGCCATTTAGTACCCTGTTGGTGGTACTGGTGCAGCAGCTGCGCCGGCACCGCGTGGTACCGCTGGCACAGTTGGGGTTGGTTGTGTCCTTGGTCTACATCGCATTTTTTTCGGTTAGTAGTACAAAGTTGCCCAACTATCCAATGCCTTGTTACGCTTTTGTAGCTGTGCTGTTGGGCTGGCTACTGCATCAGTTGCTGGATGCGGGCCGCCCGTGGCCGGCGTATGTGTGGGGCCTACAGTTGGTGCTGGGCTTGCTGCTAGGCATTGGTGCATACATAGCGCTGGCGCAAAACAAGGACGTGGCAGCATGGCGATGGTTGGCGCTTGGGCTGCTTATATGGCCATTGGGTACTGCCATGGCCTGGTGGGTAGCACGGCGGCATGGGGCACGGACAGCCTTGGCATGGGTGGCTGGTGCATGGCTCTTGTTCAATGTCTACTTTGTAGCAATGGCCTACCCGCAATTGTATCAGCAAAACCCGGTGACAGCTTCGGTTGGCATATGGCAAAAGCCGGACATTCGCTTACTGGCCTACAAGCAATTCAATCCGGCATTTTTATTCAACAATACTGCCAAGGGGCAGCGGGTGCATACGTGTGCCGATACTGCTTCGCTTCGGCAAGCGTTGCAGGCAGCCGGCGACAGGCCGGTGGTGCTCATCACCCGGCAGCAGTACCTGCCCGAGCTGCAAGGGCTGCCCTGGCAACCGCGGTTCAGCCGGCAGGACCTTTTTGAGCTGCCTACCACGGTGTTGCTGCTGCCAAAGCCTACTCGCTAAATTTGATTTTGCTCGTATTTCTAAATGGCTATTTTTGCTGCCCCTTAAAGGGAATTTCGGCCGGTGAGGTGGATGAGTGGCTGAAATCAACGGTTTGCTAAACCGTCGTACGGGTGATAACCTGTACCGAGGGTTCGAATCCCTCCCTCACCGCTAAATTTGCTTGCGATCGAAGCAGTAGTCATACAACCTCGGTTGCAAACATGGAGATGGAATAATGGTTTGGCCGGTGCCGGTACGCCCCAAAATAGTCGTATTTTGGGTAGTGCAAAGGCCCATAATCCGACACACGCATGTTTGATTTTGAAAAGCTTGAGGTTTATCAGGTAACGAAAACGCAGAACATCGATGTTCTGAAGTTTCTGTACCAACATCCTGGTCTGAACAGTGACTTTGCTGCGCAGTGGAAGGATGCCAGTATGGGCACCGTCATCAACCTGGCAGAAAGCACTGCCCGCATGACCCATCCTGAAAAAAAGCATTTTCTGACGATTGCCCGCGGCAACATCAACAGTTGCGTGGCGCTGATGGAGCTGGGCAAAGAAATGGAGTGGCTGGATCAAGCAACCTTTGAACAGTTTTACGGCCGGTACGAGCAGATGAGCAAGATGATGTTGGGCATGATCCGCAGCTTTAGTGGCGACGCTAAAGTGTAGCCTCCATTTTTTGTTCATTTTAAAAGATAGTTCGGAAAGTAGCGCAGTCAGGTAGCGCATCCCGCCTTCGGGGCGGGATGGTCGCACAAGGGCTGAGTGAACGCCAAAAAGATAGTTCGGGAAGTAGCGCAGGCCGGTAGCGCATCCCGCCTTAAGGGCGGGAGGGTCGCACAAGGGC
>JALOMC010000096.1 GCA_025455665.1 Chitinophagaceae bacterium
GCTTTCACCACTTTGGTATCGGCATCGCCTTTGCGAATGATTCGGCCGGGGTATTTCATACAATCGTTTTTTATAAGCAGGGGTTGGCCTGCAGGTGAAGGAGAAGCCCCGGTAGCCGGAGCATGTCAGTATGCTTTGGCAGAAGGGTCGGTAAAGACCCGCCCTGCCATTCTAAACCAACAAACGGAAGCCCGGTGGGGTGCCGGCGGCTTCCGTTGGCTGCTGATACAAGGTTAACACCACTTTGTAGCAAATGCCATGACATTTGACAGGCAAAGGGCCAAGCTGGATCATTCTATTTGCCTATACAGCGCAGCACCGCATAGCAGTAGCAGCTACCTTTGCGCAGCTCATTTTTAGCTGAAACACAGAGAGGCCGGCGGAAGCGAGCAGTGAAACGCCAAAGCTGAAAAGTGAAACCTCGGGAACGCTCGAACCTCGAACTCGTGAACTTGTGAACTTGTGAACGTTTGAACTCGTAAACTTTAAAAACCATACATATGAACTACCGGATAGAGAAAGACACGATGGGCGAAGTGCAGGTGCCAGTGGATGCCTACTATGGTGCACAAACCCAACGCAGCATCGACAACTTCAGGATTGCACAAGACATTAACCGCATGCCCAAAGAAATCATCCGGGCCTTTGCGTACCTCAAAAAAGCAGCTGCACTTACCAATATGGAAGCAGGGGTGCTATCGCAGGAAAAATGCGATTTGATAGGCCAGGTGTGTGATGAAATACTGGAAGGCAAACTGGATGAATACTTTCCGCTGGTAGTGTGGCAAACAGGTAGCGGCACCCAAAGCAATATGAATGTAAATGAGGTGGTAGCCTACCGCGGCCACGTACTGCATGGTGGCAGCCTGGCCGACAAGGAAAAGTTTTTGCACCCGAACGACGACGTGAACAAGTCGCAGTCGAGCAACGATACGTTTCCCACGGCCATGCACATTGCGGCTTACAAAATTTTGCTCGAAGTCACCATCCCCGGCATTGAAAAGCTGCGCAATACGCTGGCCGAAAAGAGCAAAGCCTTTATGCATGTGGTGAAGATTGGACGCACCCACTTTATGGATGCCACACCGCTGACATTGGGACAAGAATTCAGCGGCTATGTAAGCCAGCTGGACCATGGCCTGAAAGCCATTAAGAACACCCTGGCCCACCTGAGCGAACTGGCCCTGGGTGGCACCGCCGTAGGCACCGGCATCAACACGCCAAAAGGCTACAGCGAAAACGTAGCCCGGCATATTGCCAACCTGACCGGCCTGCCGTTTGTAACTGCCGAAAACAAATTTGAAGCCCTGGCTGCCCACGATGCCATTGTAGAAGCACATGGCGCATTGAAAACGGTAGCCGTGAGCCTGATGAAAATAGCCAACGATATACGCATGCTGAGCAGTGGCCCCCGCAGTGGCATTGGCGAAATTTTCATTCCGGACAACGAGCCCGGATCATCCATCATGCCTGGCAAAGTAAACCCCACCCAGTGCGAAGCACTGACCATGATAGCCGCACAGGTGTTGGGCAATGATGTTGCCATCAATATTGGTGGCGCTACCGGCCACTTTGAGCTGAATGTGTTTAAGCCGGTAATGATCTACAACTTTTTGCACAGTGCCCGCCTGATTGGCGATGGCTGCGTCAGCTTCAACGATAAGTGTGCCGTAGGCATTGAACCGATTGAAGCCAACATCAAAAAGCACGTAGACAACAGCCTGATGCTGGTAACCGCCCTCAATACTAAAATAGGCTACTACAAAGCGGCCGAAATAGCGCAGAAGGCACATAAAGAAGGCACCACGCTGAAGGAGATGGCGGTAAAGCTGGGCTATGTAACGCCTGAAGAATTTGATGCCTGGGTAATACCGGCCGATATGGTGGGCGAACTGAAATAGAATTTGCTCGCAGACCGAAAATAAAAACAGTGTGTACCGTTGCGTACACACTGTTTTTATTTTTAAAGAAGTGGAATGCGGTACTGTGCGGCTGCGGTGCTGTCTACGCTGTCACTATTTGCCCGGCACCCGTATCAGTCGCCACTGATCGAGCATGGCGGTGTTTACGTCTACATTCATGTTGGTATTCCAGGGCTCCAGCACCAGCTCGAGTGTATTGGCGCCGGCCTGCAGCGCCACCATGCGGGCATTGCTGTAGCCCCAATCGCTCCATTCATCTTTGCCCCGCTGCGGTAGTATCAGGCTGCCGCTGTATGTGCCATTTACATACAAGCTGCGCAGGGCGCATTTGTTATCAGTATTCCAGGGGCCGCTACCGTTGCTGTAGCGTACATCCAGCCAATAGTTACCTGCTTCGGCCACGTTGATGCTTATTTTATAGCGGGTATTGCTGCTAATGGTAAGCGCCACATACCCACCCCCCGAATAGTTGACATAACCAAGGGTGGCTGCTGCAGCACCTTGCTCTGCCTCCACTGTCAGGCGGGCCTGCATGTTTACCATCACCGGCTCGCTGGTAAATGAGGTGTAGCCATCCTTGTCTACCGCTGCTATTTTAAACTCGGTAGGTGCTGTATCTGCAAATTGAAAAACCGTGTCGGTGGTTTGGTGGCGGGCCACGCCGTTGCGGTAAATGAGGTAGTGCTTTGCTCCTTTCACCGGCTTCCAGCGCAGCGTATTGTTACTGCTGCTGAGCAGTGCGGGCTCGGGCAGCGAAAAGTGATTGCCCTTTAGCTGTATGCCATCCTTGTCAAAAGGCTGGTTGTTCATTTTGATAACAATGCTATGCGCCCCACTGATGGTAGCGGGTACAAATGCATTGGGTAGCGGCTGCCCATCCAGGCTGATGCTTTCTATCACGTTGCCGGTACCCTCTACCGTAATGCTGAGCACGGCCTGCCGGTACTTGAAATTGCTGAGTGTTTTACTGCCTGTGTACGCCGCCGGCACCGCAGGTGCAAAACGAATACCAGCAGGCTCAAACTGCATGCCCATAAACACCCGGTGCACCATGGCCAGGTTGCCCGCCATGCTCCACAGCATGCGGTCGCTGTTGATTTCGGTGCCCACATAATCGCCGGTTTCGGCCACCATGTTTTCGTAGTTGGTCATGCTCATTGCCAGCCCTGGCGGCAGCCAGGTTCCAATAGCTTTGTACAAAGGGCCAGATACCATTGTTGTGGTAGGGCGGTATACCCGGTATTTGCGGATAAATGCAAGTAACGCCAAACGGCGTAAGCGGCGATTTGGAAAAAATGCTTTTGGCCTTTTCGGCATCGGCTACGCCAAACAAAACGGCCAGTGCCTCGCCTAGTGCTTCAAAGCGGGGCGAAGCTGTGAGGCCAAACCGACCATACAGGTACTGCGCATAGTAGCCCTGCTCGGGCAGCCATAGTTGCTTGTTGATGGCTTCGCGTATTTGCAAGGCAGTGGCAGCGTAGCCTGCACCATCCTGCCCCAGTGCTTTGGCCATTTCGGCCAGTATAATGTGGGTTTGATAATGCACTACATTGGTGCCGAGGTTTTCGCTTACATAAATGTCTTTGTTGTCCATCCACCGCGGATAGGTTTGCTCCCGCCAGTCTAAAAAACTGGATTCGCCACTGTACAGGCCGCTTTCTGTAAGGCCAATTACTTTGGCATCGTCGGCTACGGTATTGCTAATGATTTCAAACGCATTGCGCAGCCACACAGTATCGCCGGTAGCCTTGTATATTTCCCAGGCGGCCAGTGCCCAGGTAGTGCGGTCGCTGCTCACAGGCCACGCACCGCCGCTGCCGGTATCTTGTATTATGCGGCGGCGCTTCACTTTTTTCATCAGGCTTATCTTGGCCACCTCGGGTTCGTGGTAGGCAAAGGCCAGCAGGATGCTGTAGCTGATGTCGCGGGTCCATACACCACCCCACTTGGCTCCGGTGCGAAACGTAGTATCGGGCTCAATATTTTTCAGCGCTTCTTCGAGGCTCAGGTTGAACAGCGCATCTACAATGGGCTGATCACTTTTGTACTGCGGCTTACCACTTAAGTCTTTGCTCAGCTTCCATGTTTTGGCCGCTGTATCGGTGGCCGATAGCGGATTGAGTACCAGTTTCAGACTATATATTGAATCGTTGTCATCATCGGTTAGTCGCAGGCCTTGCTCATCGAGGTTGACGAAATCCCAGGTCATAGGTTCGCTGCCACCGGCCAGGTAAAATCCTTTGAAATCGGCCTTGGCTACTTTGCTGCCATCAAAGGCTTCGTAGTAGCCCTTTTCAGCAAACTGGCGCAGCACCGGCGCCATGTTGATACGAAATGTGTATTCGTAATTGGGCGGCAGATAGCCTGGCTCATTTGCTGGCAGCGGGCCGTCTGTTTGGCCAAACATCTTGATACCCGATTCATGCTCTTCTTCTATCAGCACCCAGTGATCTTGCCCGGGTGGCATCTCGTTGTCTTTTTCATTAATGCTCACCTTGAACTTGATGAGCCGGCTATACGTTTGCGAAGCAGTGCTTTGATAGTTGCTACGTATTTCGGTGGGCGACATGACCTGTGCCGTGTATTTGCCCTGCTGCACAGCATCGGTGTACAGGGTAAACTCTTCGCTTTGATAAAGGACATTGTCGGGTTGGGTACGGCAGGCCATCGTGCCAAGTATCATGCAGGCAGCAATTATTTTTTTCATGCAATCGGGTTTTTTCTACCAGCTTTCAGGGGCGTATAAAAATAACCATGTTTGCGAAGCCTTCGCCTACAGCTCCCACCCTATTGTAAACATAAACACATAGTCGGCCTCGCGGCCTTTGATGGCTGGCCGGTTATCGTAGTTCAGCGTAATGCCCGGTTTGATGTAAAAATCCATGGGCAGATCGTACTTGAGATCAAGTTTGAAATCGCATCGCCAGCGGCCGGCTTCGGTGAGGCTGGGGTATACAAACACATTGCTGAGCAAGTTGAGATCGCCGATATCGAACAAATGCAACTGCCCGCCTACAAAGGCTTCCCAACTGGTGCGGGTAGGCAAACTGGTGGTAAAAGACTCGTGGTTGACAGACATGCCACCGCCCGCTGCAGCATAGCGCCGGTTGTTTTGAAAAATGATTTTGCCTACACCCAGTTTGCTATTGCTGCGCAGCTTGATGGCCTGTCCGGTGTTCGAAAGAAATAAGATGCCGGCCATGCTGAAATAGCCTTTGGCTATGAAGTACTGACCTGTAACAGCGGCATCCAGCCGGCGGGCAATAGCACCACTATCCTGCCTCGATCGGATGCCGTTGTAATTGGCTTCGAGCCGCCATCGGCGGGCCCAATAGCCAATAGCCGTACGCAGTGTAAACTGCCGCAGCTTGTTAGAGCTGGTCACATTCACGCCCAAATCCATGTTGAACTTTACCCGATCCCAAAACTGCTGTGCTACTGATTTAAGAAACACGATCTGGTCGAGCCGGGTGTTGATCACCTGCCCGTCATTCAGCAGCAGTTGTACGGCACTGCCAACTGGCAGGCTGCGCAACCGGCCATTGTACCGCTCGCCGCTGCTGAGCGAAATGAAAAAGCTTTGCTCACTGTAAACAGCCACGAGTTTCGACCATTCAATTTGAAAATCGGACTTGGAATAATCGGTAGACAACACAAGAATACCCTTATCCATCGATTTGATTTCGCCGATCAGCAGCTGTCCATTGGCGGTACGCAAAGTATCGACAGGCTGTGCCATAGCAGCCCCGTGCCAGCACAATAGCAGTAGCAGGCACATGCCCATTACCGTGTGGCCAAACAAATAAATGATACGTTGCATGCAGGTGCCCGATAGGGGCTAAACTTACAATAAAAGCAAGACCGGGCTGCAGCCGCCGGCTTTACAACAATGCTAGTATACCGATGGGAACTGAAAACTGTTGAAAAAGCTCATGTTTAGCTGCGGCTGATTGGGATAGGGCTTTTCGCCAAACACATACAGCACCGCTACGGTACGTCCGTTGATCCATCCCATTACATGATAAGTTTGACCTTGCTGATCTGTCCAGGTGGCCGTTTGGCCTTTGGCCAGTTTACCACGTGCCAGGTTGTTTATTTTCTTGTAGCTGGTTTCGTCTATGATGTTTTGAGTGCTTTTGATATAGTCCATGTAGCTGCTGAGCTGGTCAAAAGCTGCTTCGCTATCCTCGGGCGCCAGTTCTTCCCGCATCAGCATGGCCGTTACCGAAAAATAATAACGCTGGCCACCAAGTACCAGCTCGGCTTTGGTATTGTACACTTTGTTGCTGTCTATATCCAGGCTGAAGTCTGTATCGGCTGGCCGTTCAGGCAAATTGACCGAACAACCACTGTTGCCCAGTTTGTAACGTTGCCAATTGGCATTTTGCGCCAGCAGCGGCATACAAGCTGGCAGGGCCAGTACCAGCCAAAGGCCCGCCTTTTTCCAAAAAGATGTGTGCATATCAACTCCCTTGTTTGTGCTGTCAATATTATCATTCGATGTGACAACACTAACGGGAGAATTATTCACGTCCTGTGACCAGCCGGTGGGAGCTGCTATACAGCTACAGCTTCGGGCACAATGGCCTCGGGGGCCATGGCTTGCAAATGGGTAAGTGCCCAGCTGGCCTGTGCCAAAATCGGCTCTACATGCTCATCGGCCAGGGCTTGCTGCCAGCCATTTTTCTTCATGCCTCCATCAAGGGCTATCAGGCGTTCGTACACATCGCCCACTTTTATCATGCCAAAGGTGGGCTTCAGTTGGTGGGCCATCGCTGCTGCGGTGGCAGCGTCCTTTTGTTCCATGGCGGCTTTTAGTCCGCCCAGCTTATCGGGGATGGTGCGTACAAATGTTTTGAGCACTTCATCAATAAAGCGCTTATCGCCGTTGGCAATGGTGTGCAGTGGTGTCAGGTCGATGGTAGTTTCGCGGTGCTCAGCTGGCAATGCTGCTGCCGGCGTAGGTGCCATGGTGGGGGGTGGCGGCGGTTGCTCGGCTGCTACCGTGGCTTCATCGGTGCGGCCGGTGAGGCGCCTGATGAGGGCAAACAATTCGGTAGGTTCAAACGGCTTCGATACAAAAGCCTGCATGCCAGCAGCAAGGCAGCGGGCCTGCTCATCTTTTAGTGCATCGGCCGTCATGGCTACAATAGGTGTTTTGCTGCGCAGTTGGCGCCGTATCAGTTGGGTGGCCTCCAGCCCGCCCATTACCGGCATTTGCAGATCCATCAGCACCAGATCAAAGCGTTGCCTTTGCATACAGGCAATGGCTTCGGTGCCGCTATCTACCAGTACTACTTCAGCCCCCTGCTTGTACAGCGTGTTTACTATTACTTTCTGGTTAATGGAGTTGTCTTCGGCTACCAGTATGCGCAGCCCTTCCAGCAGGCCAGCCGCCACTTGTGCCTGCTGCCAATCGGCTACCGGCAGGTCGGCCGCATCGGCTACAGCATAGGGTATCGTTATGTCGAATACGCTGCCTTCGCCTTCTTTGCTATCAACAGTCACTGTACCCTGCTGCATTTCTACCAGCTGCTTTACAATGGCCAGGCCAAGGCCCGTGCCGCCAAACTTGCGGCTCGAGTTGACACTGCTTTGTACAAACGCATCAAACACTGCTTGTAGCCGGCTGGCGGGTATTCCCACACCTGTATCTGTCACCCGGCAGGTTAGCTGCACCTTTTGCTGCTGGCTGGCATCGGCCATGGTATGTGCCGCTACCACCACTTTTACACCACCCTCCTGTGTAAATTTCACTGCGTTGCCTACCAGGTTGATGATGATTTGCTCCAGCCGCAGCGCATCGCCCATCAGGCAGGCGGGTACACTATCTTGTATCTGTAGCTCTACCTCAATCATTTTCTCCCTCGCCTTCAGGTGAAAGGGTTTCATGCACTTTTCAAACACCCTGCGAGGATCAAATGGACGGCTATCAAAATCGAACTTACCGGAGCGTATTTTAGAAAAGTCGAGCAAATCATTGATCAGCGATACCAGGCTTAGTGCCGATTCGTGAATGGCTTGTAAATACTCATGCTGTTCGGCGGTCAGTTGCGTTTGCTGCAGCAGGTTGGTCATCCCCAGCACGCCATTCATGGGGGTACGTATTTCGTGGCTGATGTTTGCCATGAACACTTCTTGCGAGTGCTTTGCTTCCTCAGCCTCAGCTTTCGCTTTTTCCAACTGCATCGACTGCTCTTTCTGCGCAGTAAAATCAGTAGAAATACCGGCGATGTATTCCAACTGGCCATGGGCCCCCATGAGCGGATACTTGGTAGTAACAAGGTAGCGCTGCCGGCCATTATTGGTAGTGTACCAATGCTCGTAGGTTACGGGGCTGAGCGTTTCCAGTATCTGCGCATCCGACGATTCGTACAACGGCAAATTTTCATCGTGGGCTACATCGGCTATTCGGCGCTGTAGCATATCAGCTGCAGCATAGCCGGTCAGCGTTTGCATGTAGTCATTCACCATTACAAAACGCCCGTCTACCGTTTTCAAAAAAACACCCGCCGGCACCGTGTCTATCAGGTTTTGCATCAGCTGCTGTTGCCGGTCCTTCTCCTGCTGCAGTTGCTCTACCAAATGGCGGGTTTGCTTTTCCTGGTGCACATCCCACACCACCACCTGTACTTCGCGTAGCATGCCTGCTTCATCCCGTATGGGAAACAGTTGACCCGACAGCCACTTTTCTTCTCCATTCTTGCACTTTACCTTAAACTCCAGTTGCTGCATCAGCTTGCTACGGTCGCTGTTGGTCTCAAACTGCCGGGCTATAAACTTCGAGTCATCAGCCAGCAGCATGTCCCATTTCAACCCAATCAGCTCGGCAGGCTTGTAGCCGCCAATGTCGTAAATGGGTTGGCTGATGTATTGTATAATGCCATCCCGATTGAGCAAAGCGGTAATAAAGCCTGACTCTTCTACCAGGTACTTGTAGCGCAGGTCGCTGGCACTTTTGCCGGCTTTGTAGCGGCGCATGCGTGAAAATGCCACCAGCAGCAAGATGGTAACCAGTACAAAACCGCCAATACTTACTGATACCCGCTGTATCAGGTTGGCCCGCAACGAAGCCTGCCCGCTATCAAGCTGCGCAAACAACACATTGATGGCCGCACTCGATTCCTTGCGAACGTCGGATGCAATCAGCACCATTTGCCCCGATAAAAAATTGTGCAGGCTGCTATCGCCCGAATTTGCTGCGTAGCGGCCAGCCATCAATTCGCGGCTGCTTGCTTGCAGGCGTTCGTCTACCTGCCGGCGCATGGCCAGGTAGTATGGCCATACATTGGGGTACTGCTGTGCAGCCTGCCGAATGCTATCGAGGCGGCTGTTTACTTTTTGTCGAGTGAGATCTGTCCACGCCTTTAGCTCGGTAGCCGACTGCTGCTTGCTGGCGTATAGTTCGGTAGCCGATTGGCGCAGTCTGATTTCCAGATCATTGAGCTGATAGATGTAATGGTGAAGACCTGCAATCTCGTTTTCGATACGCGTAGAGCGGCTGTGCAAAAACAGCAGGCTGGCAACAAACGCCACCGTGGCCAGAGCGGCCAGTATTACATACTGCAGTATTGATCGGCGATGCGCCATACCCCCTAAAGCATTTAGGCAGCCTTTTATTGCTGCTGTCATCTACGCTCACAGCCCTGTGCTTTCCAGCCACCACACCTTCCTATCAAATTTACTACCATACCGGGCGGTGGCCCCCCATGCGGGGCTTATTCAACAAATACGATAGTACAATAGTCGTTGGTACGACAATGGCTGTAGTAGCATTTCTACAAAAAGCATGCTCAAACAGACGCCGGCGTCCAGCAGCTGGAAAATGACCAGCTATTGGTCTGTTTGGAAATGACAGCCAACAATGGGTATTGTCGCAAAAAAGAGGACCCGGCCATTGTAGCCGGGTCCGGTATTGTTTGTATAAAAAAACCAGTTGAATACTATACCAGCATCGTCACCGGATTTTCGAGGTAGGCCTTCAGCGTTTGCATAAAGGCTGCCCCTACTGCTCCATCTACACTGCGGTGGTCGCAGCTCAGTGTCAGCTTCATGATGTTGCGCACCGCAAACTCGCCTTGCTCATTGCGGTATACTTCTTCTTTTATTTTGCCTACGGCCAAAATGCAGCTGTCTGGCGGGTTCACTATGGCAGTAAACTCGTCGATATCCATCATACCAAGGTTGCTGATGGTAAAGGTGTTGCCGGTAAACTCATGCGGCTGCAGCTTCTTGCCTTTTGCCTTGCCGCCGAGGTCTTTGGCTTCGGCCGCTATCTGGCTCAGCGTTTTTTGATCGGCAAAGCGAATGACCGGTACAATCAAACCATCGGGGATGGCCACAGCCATACCAATATGTACGTGCTGGTAGGTGCGGATAAAATCGCCCATCCAACTGCTGTTCACAGCCGGATGTTTGCGCAGGGCCATGGCCGCAGCTTTGATGATCATATCGTTGAAGCTGATCTTGGCCGGGCTGATCTCATTGAGCTTGGTGCGGGCCGCCATGGCATTGTCCATGTTTATTTCCATCTTCAGATAGAAATGCGGTGCGGTAAACTTGCTTTCGCTGAGGCGCTTGGCAATCACCTTGCGCATTTGGCTGTTGGGTGTATCGGCATAGCCTTCGCCGGCACCGCCGGGCACAAATGGTGCTACAGCAGGTGCAGCAGCGGCCGGTGCTACCTCGGCCACAGCAGCAGCAGGCGCAGCTGTAGCGGCAGCAGGGGCTGCAGCGGGTACGTAGCTGTCCACATCTTGCTTGATGATGCGGCCATTGTCGCCGCTCCCTTTTACGTAGCGCAAATCAATGCCTTTGTCGGCAGCCAGCTTTTTGGCCAGCGGGCTGGCTAGTATGCGGCCACTATTTACCACCACAGGGGCTGCAGCAGGCGCAGCGGCGGCGGCAGCCGGGGTGGCGGGTGCAGAAGTAGCAGCAGGTTCAGCAACAGCAGCGGCTGCTGGTGCTGTGGCAGCCCCGCTTTTGGCAGCGGCTACTATCTGGTCTATTTTGAAATCGGCCGCGCCGATGATGGCCAGCAGATCATTCACCTGAATTTTTTCGCCCGCAGCAGCACCCTGGTACAGCAGTACCCCATTCTTGTAGCTTTCCAGCTCCATGGTGGCTCTTGTAGCTTTCCAGCTCCATGGTGGCCTTGTCGGTTTCTATTTCGGCCAGCACGTCGCCTTTGCTCACGGTATCGCCTACTTTTTTGGCCCAGTTGGCTATCACGCCTTCGGTCATGGTATCGCTCAGGCGGGGCATCAGCACCACTTCCTCTATCGCGTTCAGGTCCAGGCTGCTGGTAGTAGCTGCCGGAGCAGCGGTTGCAGCAGCGGGTGCAGCGGCAGGTGCAGCAGCCGGAGAGGCAGTTCCGCCTGTCAGCAGGCCGCTGATGTCTTCGCCGGGATTGCCTACAATTACCAGCAGATCGTCTACCTGCAGTTTGCCGCCGGCAGCTGTGCCCAGGTGCAAAATGGTCCCGTCCTTATAGCTTTCCAGCTCCATGGTGGCCTTGTCCGTTTCTACTTCTGCCAGCAGGTCGCCCTTTTTCACACTATCGCCCACCTTTTTGTGCCAGGCGGCGATCACGCCTTCGGT
>JALOMC010000097.1 GCA_025455665.1 Chitinophagaceae bacterium
AAGAAAACGGCCATCAATCCATCGTTAATAAGGTGCAGCACACTGTGCGGCAAATGGATGGCATGCGCCCAGGCCAGTTCGGCATTGAGCCAGTTATTGATAGAAGGGCCCCAACCAAGATTGGCCATGAGTAGTGATGCTACTGTACAAACCAGCAACATCACGCCAATAGCCCGGCTGTCATGTATAAACTCCTGCAGGTAAGAAACAAACCGGCGCTTTAAAAATGCGATTGGCATAACAGCACATTTTATGTTTGAACCACTTCGCTACAAACTTCCGAGCAAAGCAACTTTGCTTTTGGGGCGTAGTTCCTCTTGCCAGCTGAATCCTCTTAATCGGTCGGTATCGGGCGGAATCTGGCGGATGGGATAAGTTGTTCCTTTGAGGTCGTTGATGAACTTTACTTTTTTGGCCTTTTTGTTTTCAAAAAACATATCGATGGCGTCGGCCGAAGATCGGTTCAGCCCTACATAGCGTTCGTTTTCATCCTGTGCATAATACACACTTTCAGCCCGGCCTTTGGCCCGCACGTAGTCAATAGCCCCCTCTTTAAACCATGCATTTACCGTGTTACCTTTTACCTGGTTGTAGGCGCCTTCTTTGGTGCGGTTGATGATGAAGCCATTGTAAAAAGCCCTCAGTTGGTCGGCCTTTTTATTTTTTGTAAAAAGGTACATAGTGTCGGCTGTGATCTGGCTATCGGACGACCACACAATGGGATCACGAAAGAGGCGAAACACCGAATCGGTACCGGCATAAAATAAGCTATCTGCTACGGCCTGTACCGAATCTGAAAAAATACGAACGTGATGCCATGCCTCGAAAAACCGGTTCATACTACTATCCTTCCCTTTTAGGTCTGGCGCCTTCCAGCCCTTGGCCGTGGTATCAGTGAGCCACGGTATGTATTTGTTTTTCTGCTCAGAAATTTTACCGCTGAAAAGTGTATCTGCCACTATAAAAACCGAATCCTCGTCTTGTTTCAAGATCAACAAGGGCTTTTCGGTAGCTAAAAAAGAGGATGTCCTTTTATTGGCAAACAACTGATCGCTCAATACCGATACACCGTTAGCTGTATCGATGTACACCACATTGCCTTTGAATTGCGCAAGGCCTTCTTTGTCATCAAAAGCCATATCGTTGGCATCAATGGTATAGGTACTATCGACAATTGAAGGCCGCTCGGCAAAGACTGCTTTGCTGTTTTTAAGATCATAATAACCGCTGCGGGTCAAAATTTTCCGCTTGCCATTGATGATGCGGGTAGGTGCAATGAAGGTGGCTATTTCATCTTTGGCACTGTACTGCAGCGAGTCGGTGTACATTTTGTTTTCCGGATCTATCAGCACCACGTCGTTCGAAAACACCACGTCGCGGGTGGCATCGTAGTACTTACCTCGCTTGCTGGTGAGCGTCGTTTTCTTATTTACCACTTTGCCGCCTTTAGTGTACTCTGCTATCCCAATATTCATATCGTAGTTCAGCTCACTGGTGGTCAGCACCGATCCTTTGTTGTCTCGTAGCTGTACCTGGTCTTTCAGGTAGGCCAGCTTTTCATTGCCTTTGTAGCGCAGGTAGCGGCTATAGGTATGAAGGCTATCGCCGTCGTTGATATGAATTTTTCCGAATGCTTCCACTACGTTTGTGAGCTGGTTGAGCACTGCACTATCGGCGTAAAAGAGAGTACCCTGCTGCCGCAATGCCACATTGCCCGCCAACGACAAAAAGCTATTGATCGAATCTTTTTTCTCGAAATTGTAGCGATCGGCTTTCAATATTTCCAGTCGTTTGGTACTATCGGGTGGGGCAGCAGGCACTTGTGCCCGGCCTGCCACTACACAGCAACAAACTAACCAGCTCAATAAGAAACGCATAGTGGGTCAAAGAAACAAATAAGGGCCGTAGCCACCAATGCCATGCCTGTTAAAGCCTGGAGGCCGGTGCCGCCATTAAATTATTGCCTGGTGTACACCTGCAGCTGGTCAGCATTGAGTGCCGTAGGACGAACCTTGTCGGTTTTTCCCGGCTCAGCATCGTACTTAAACGCTTTGCGGCCTGGCAGCCATTCTACTATGCCGTACAAAGTGCGCCCTTTCAGACTTCCGCGATCAAACGGCCCCAGATCCAATATGCCGGTTTGCTTCCCCGTTTTTTCGTAGTGGTACGGAATGCGGAAAGTATCCTGCCGGCCGGCCATACTAAAAATCCATTCGCATTGATTGCCTTTTCCAAACCGGATGGTTTGTCCATTGGGATTGCTCCAGGTGCCCTTGATGGGTTCAAATACCCCAAAAGAAAAACTGAACAGCCCGGCTGTACACAAAACGGCCGCCAGTATCATTTTGCGTTTGTTCATGGTATAAAAATAAGGAGCTCCGCCCCTGCCAACAGCGGTGGCAAAGGCGGAGCCTCTATTTCATTTCCTTCGGCTATTACTTCTTTGCCGCAGCGGCAGGTTTGTTCAAATTGGCGGTCCACTCCATGCTGATGGCCGACCGTTCAATACGGATGTAGCTGCCGGGACTTACTTCCATTTCCAGCGTATTGTCTTCGTTCATCTTGTGTACGCGGCCATGAATACCAGCAATGGTTACAATCTTGTCGCCTTTTTGCAAGTTTTCAATAAACTTTTTCTGCTCCTTGGCCTTTTTGGCTTGTGGCCTGATCATGAACAGCCAGAATACCAGGATCATCAGGCCCAGAAAAATAAACTCGAAACCGCTGCTTTTGCCAGGCTGCGCAGCTAGCAGCACCATTAGTTGACTCATTTTGCTTATTAAAGTGTTTACGTTGTCAGATACTCAATTATGCGTGGAAATCGCAAAGCTTTCTACAGCCCTTTACTGGCATCATTTACCGCCTTCGGCCCCTCCTGCTTACCTACTACTTCCACATCAAACTCCAGTGTGTGGCTTTGTGTGCCGAGTGTATTGGCCGATACCGAAATGGTTTTGTGGTTATTACCCTGCCGGCCGTTGCTGTCAAATACTGCCTTGATGCTGCCCTCGCCACCAGGCATAATTGGCTTTTCGGGCTTCTCGGGCACGGTACAGCCGCAGCTGGCATTTACGCTGGCTATTACCAGCGGCTTGTTGCCGGTATTTTTAAACCGGAATGTTACCTCTGCCTTCTGGCCTTCCATCAGCCTACCCAGGTTTTTCACTGAGTCGATCCACTGAATACTGGTAAAATTTGACGAATCGGCCATGGCGGCATTGGCAGTTTCCAAGGCAGTGTCATTGGCAGGCGCCTCTTCTGAAATGCAACCGACAAAGCCAAATGAGGCGATTATAAAAAGGGCGAAAAATCGACGTTTCATGAAAAAAGTGTTTGGGAAGGCAGTTTAAACAGCTGCAAAAATGGTACTCCGCTTCGTGAAATCACTTTTTGAAAGCTACTTTTTCCAGTTTACCGGCAGCCTCCAGGTCTTTTCGGATATTATCGAGGATACCGTTGACAAACTGGCCGCTTTGCGGCGTGCTGTAAGCCTTGGCCAAATCGATATACTCGTTAATGGTCACTTTAGGAGGAATGGTTTCAAAGTAAAGGAACTCGGCCACGCCCATTTGCAATAAAATCATATCGAGCTGCGCCAGCCGGTCAGCATCCCAATTGTGCAGTTTTGGCTTGATCCATTCGTCCAATTGATCCTGCCTGGTTTCAACTGTATCCAGCAATTGGCGGGCAAACTCAAACTTCTCTTTGCCAATCATATCGGCCAGCGCTACCACGCCTGGCTTCGACAGGAAGTGCAGCACCAACTGTTGCAACATTTCAGCATCATCGTCCCAATTAGGATAAAGCTCTTCAGCAAAGCTCACCCAATCTTCGTTGGCCAACATCAAATCGTTGTAAATGAATTCAAGGATTTCACGTTCGGCTTTCTTATCGCGGCCGGCAGCCTGGTTGTACACGGCATATTCTGTACAAGCCTGCAGCAGGTGGTATACTTTTTTCACCTGCTCTTCGGCCTGCAGCAAGTGCGGCTTAAAAGCACCGGTAGCTTCCTTAAAAAAATCACTTTCCCGGATACGCCAGAGCAATTCATTGCCGGCAATTTTAACAGACACCGCCAGATCGTCGGCCGTGGGCAGGTGCTTGGCGGCACGGTTGCGGGCATCGGTTTCGGCGTAGCGGGCTACTTCGGTCAGGAACCAAACTTGAAAGGTGAACAGTGCAACGGTAAAGTCGAACTGACGGCGCAGCAGCGTTTCGGGCCGGCTGCCAGCCTTATCGCCGGCTATTACACTGCCGGCCACAATGGTCGGGTTCGATGGAAAGGGCAACTCATTGCCGGTGCGCAGCGCATACAAGCACTGCATCACTTTTACCCGAATATTTCGCCTGCTGATCATAGAAAAAGAACTTTATGAGAGGGCCGCAAATGTAAAGCCACGGACCGAATGCACCATTATTTAGGAAAAATGCCAGCGCCTCCCTACCCGGCTTTTAACGTGGACTTACCAGCAAATACCAATAAAAAAGGCCGCCTCCCGGGTAGAAGCGGCCTTTTGGGGCTATTGAAACCACTGGTTAATTATTGCTTCACAAAGCGCAGCAACTCGGTACCAGCCGGGGTTTGTACCCTTAAAAAGTAGGTGCCGCCGGCCAGCTTTTCGATATTGATGCTGCCTTGTACAAAGCTGCTAAGCACGGGGCCGCGATGCACCAGCTTCATGTCGGCTGAGAAGATTTCCCATTGGATGCGTCCTTCTACCAACCGACCCATATTCAGATTGATGAGCTGCTGTGCAACTGTGGGGTACACAAACGCTTTGCTATTAGCGGCAGCCTGGCTGCGTACCGATACCACCTGGCTAAAGCTGCTGCGGCCATCTGCATCTACCTGCTGAATGCGGTAGTAGTTAGTACCCGCCTCCGGGCGCAGGTGCTTGTAGCCGTAGTCCTGACGGCTGCTGCCGTTGCCGCGGCTCTTTACCTGCCCGATGGTCACAAAATCGCGGCCATTGCGACTGATTTGTACGGCAAACCGGACATTGTTCTGCTCCGAGCCGGTAGCCCAGCTGATCAGATTATGGTCTTTGGCAGCAGCAGCTTTCACGTCCAGCCAGGTCACTGGCAGGCTGGCATCGGGTACGCCTACGGCAAAGCCTGAGAAGCCTGTGCCAAATGCACCACGAATCCCCTTGGCCGATCCAAAATCGAATTTCACCGGCGTAGGATTGATGTCGATATCGGCTTGGGGTACACTGCCGGGTGTATAGCTTGGTACAGCGTTGCGTGTTTTTACCACATGTGCCGATGCCCAGGTACGGCCCGTAGCAGCCTCCCAACCAGCTACCTCATCGGCAGTGTAGTACAGGGTTACTTCGTACAAGCCATTCGGGTTATTATTGGTCGGTGTTACCAACAGGGTTTTATCGGTTACATAGTTCGTTGGTGTACTGTTTTGCAGCGCTTTGGCCGAAATGCCGGAGCGGTCAATGCGTACTTCGGTACATCCATAGTCGTGGTTGCTCAGGTTGCGCAATTGGGCCAGCAGCTCGCCGCCGGTACTGTATACATAGATATTGGCAAAGGGACCGAAACTGTAAGTGCCGGTGCTATTTACAGCAGTAGCCACCGGCACGCCGCTTACATTGCCACGAATACGCAGCACAGGCCGCAGGTTGCCAATACCAGAGAAGGTAGAGAAAATAGTACCGAAAATTTCATCACAATTACTATTGTTGCCACGCATCCATTTAGCCATCACGCCGGTCGTTACGCTGGAGCTAACCACATCTACTGCTGTACCATTTGGGGTACCACTGGGGTTAAACCCGACATCGTTGGCAAAGCAAAACTCTATCAACAGGCTCGAGGTACCATCCCAGTTAAATGGACTGCTGAGATTGAAATCGTTGACCCCATTCAAGGTGGCATAGGAAACCATAGAGTGCACGGTACTCAACCCGGTTTCCATAATGCTGGCACTCAGCGAAGTGGCACTCGTTTGCGCCATCTTAATAGTAATATTCTGGTAAATGCCGACGGTATTTTTTGCCGTCACAACAAAGCCAATGCGGGTGATGGGACCTGCCGAAAGACCTTGTGCCTGTAGTTCGGCTGCCGTATATAGCATTTGTGTTTTTGCTACTTCAAAATTGCCTCGGAAAGGCTGCGAATTGGCACTTGTGTTATCGCTGGTTCCCACAGTTACAGTTGCTACACCGGTGGGTAAAGGCGCCACATCGTTATCGGTCAAGGCAAAATTGTAAGTCTGCGGACCCACACCGGCAATAGCATCGGTACTGCCGCTGATATTGTACACCAATTCAATGTTTTCAATAGATTCCAGCTCGGTATCATCATACACCCGAATGGTGATGGTACGCGACAACGAGCTACCGGCAGGGAACACTGCTACTGAAGAAGGACTGGTAAAACTGCTATTGGTAGTAAAATCAAAGTCGACACCTTGTCTGGCAGTAGTACCACCGCCAAGACTTACAGTCACATTTGCATCGCCTACAGGAGCTTTCGATATGGTCAGGTTCACCGAATAGTCGGTAAAGCGACGGCAATCAATGGAGCCGCTGACTTGTTCTGCACCAGCGCCTTTGCCTACCGCAAAATTGATATCTGTGGATGCCCGAGCCGGCACCGTAGCTGTGTATAAACCACGACCGTGCGTAGCAGCACTCAGCACCCTTGTTTGCGGCGAATACTGCAGCATGTCTACCCGCACATTGGCCAGCCCACTGTTGGTAGGATCCCAGGCAGTGGCTGCCGCATTCAAATTATCTGTGCTCCACACACCCATTTCGGTACCCAACAGCGCCCAATCGCTATTTCGCGGATCGAACATGGCCCAGCGCACCGGCATATCGGGAAAATTACCTTCTACCGAGGTCCAGGTACTGCCGCCATTCACAGTTTCCCACAAACTGTTTACGCCATAATTGCTAAACGATACAAGCAGGTGACTTTCATTGGCCGGATCAACTGCTACGCAAGAAACAGAACCACTGATACCCTGGTTAAAAATGACCGTACCGGTTTTTGATGTACCGGTATGCGCATCTTCTACCATTACCACCCGGCCATTGCTTAAGCCAAAATACACCCGGTTGTTTTTGGAAGGCGACACCATGACGTGGGTAACCGAGCCGCTGGCAAAACCAGCAACGTTGACATTGGCAGTAGCGCCATCGGTAGCGGGACTGGTATAGCGGAAATAGGTACCCCCGCTATTGGCACCATAGAGTATATTGGCTACATCATCGTAGTCGGTTGGATTAATGAAACCACCGGTGTTTCCCTTAAAGCGCTGCGTGAATGACGTGCCTCCATTGGTAGACACAAAGTAGTTGTTGAACACAAAAGAAGTGATCTGGATGTTCGGCTCATTCTGATCAATATGACAAAAAGCGCCATCGCCACCAGTTACTTCGGTTGTACTGTTCATACCAGCGGTTGTAAAGCGATGGCTACCGTTGTCTTGGGCACCTGCCAAAAAGTAGTCAGGATTGGTGGGGTGATTAGCCACAGCATAAAACTGGGTCACGTTGTAGCCTTTGTTTTTATCGACAAACGTAGGCTTGACAGGTGTAGCCACCGAAGCGTTTTCTGAATAGTCTACCCCCCCATCGGTACCTACCACCATACGGTTACTGCTACCCGGCGAAAACATAAAAAAGTGGTGGTCGGCATGCACATTTTGTGCCCCGGTAAAGCCGGTGGCACCAAATAAGCTCCAGGTAGTATTTTGTTGCCAGGTAGTGCCATTGTTGTCCGATCTTAACGCATCTACCCCGCCTATCCACAGCGAGCTGGCATTGTTGGGGTCTACTGCTGCTATCAGGTCGTACCAGGCCTGCCCGCGGGTGAAATTGCTATTGCTACCCTGATCTATAATATTCGGTACGGTACCGTTGCTCCAGCTATTCGTGGCAGCATTGTAGCGTTTGATGTTATTGGCGTTCTGCGTGCCGTTGCCTTCAAATATCGCATACACAATGTCG
>JALOMC010000098.1 GCA_025455665.1 Chitinophagaceae bacterium
CTGTGCCCCGAAGACCTGACCGGCGCCGTGATGGGCGACCTGCAAACCCGCCGTGCCATGGTAGAAGGCATTGACACCGAAGGGCACTTTCAAAAAATAGTAGCCAATGTGCCCTTGGCCGAACTGAGCGACTACTCGTCGGCACTGCGCAGCTTTACGCAGGGCCGGGCCAAATTCAGGATGTACTTTCATGAGTATGCACCGGTACCTTTCGAACTGCAGAAGAAACTGCATGACGAGTACAGCAAGACGGCGAAGGAAGAGGAGTGAGGGGAATGATAAATGAGGAATGATGAATTAAGAATTAAGAATTGACCGAGAGTGACGACTGGAAACACAGGGCTGGTAGCAACGGAAATACCGGGTGCTATCGGCCCTTTTCAATTTACAATGACGAATGATCGCTGCTTTCATGCCCTCGCCACAGGTTGTGATGGCTTGGTTAAAATGACCGGTGCTGTCGATGCCATTGGCCACCTGCCCTCGTATTTTTAGCGCATGAAGCAGATGATGATGATACTGGTACTGCTGCTAAGCATGCAGGCAGCACAGGCACAGGTGCGCAAGTACGAACGGCTGAGTTGGAACTGGGAGCTATCTGGCTGGACCACCCATCAAACTGCCGAACAGCTAATACTGAATAACTACAATAGCAGACCAACCGTACCGCTGCTGCTGGCCATTCAACGCGGCAATCAGTACCAAGGCAAGCCCGACGCTGCTTTTTCTGAAGCTTGGCAACGCTACTTCCAACTGGCCGATACCTTTTTGCTTCCCCGCTTCCGGCGCCTGTACAATGCCGATGGAGACCTGATGCTGACCGCTGGCGCCGAAATGGAAGGCCCCGAGGGCAAAGGATATTATACGATGTACCTCTTTTGTGCCGATCAATTTGCGCAAGCCATTGTGCTGAAAGCAGAAAATCAAAAAATCTTCAAACCGATCAGCTACGACTGGCTGGACAAAATGATGGCGGTAGACCTGGCCAATAAGCGACGAGAATGATTTTCTTGTAGGAAACTATCCGCAATAACATTGGCTTAAACTTTTGGTAACGTTTCCATAAAGAGCTCATAACAATACGGTGAATTAGCAGTTGCTCCTTTGGCACCTGACTAATTTATTGCTGCATGAGAATACTCCTCTTATTGCTACTGGCGCCAATACTGGCTTTAGGCCAGGTAAATAACAGCCGCATAGCAGGCCGTGTACTAAACGAAAAAAACGGCGAAGTACTAGCTGGTGCCACCGTAGAGATAGTAGGACAGAACAAGCGAACAGTCACCGATCAAAACGGAAGATTCAGCCTGAGCGGACTACCAGCAGGTACGTACAAACTGCGAATCAGCTTTGTAGGCTATAGCACCAAGGAAGTAGAGGAAATAGTAGTACCCGCCAACGGCGTAGCCGATGTAAATGCTGCACTGGCCCTGCGTACCGAAGGACAACTGCAAGATGTAGTGGTACGCAGCAAAGCATCGCGGGAAAGCCTGAATTCATTGCTGATTACACAAAAAAATGCAGCCATTGTAAGCGACGGCATACCGGCTGAACTGATCCGAAAGACGCCCGACCGAAACACCAGCGATGTACTGAAACGCATCAGTGGTGCAAGTATTCAGGAAGACAAATTTGCCGTTATAAGAGGGCTGAATGACCGCTACAATGCAGCCTTTCTGAACGGTGCGCCTCTCCCCTCTTCTGAAAGCGACCGAAAGGCATTTGCCTTCGATATTTTCCCGAGTAATATGTTGGAAAACCTGGTGATTAGTAAAACAGCTACACCAGAGCAAAGCGGTGAATTTGGTGGCGGCATCGTGAACATCGTTACCAACAGCATTCCGAGTAAAAACTTCACGTCTATTTCGCTTAGTGCTGGTTACAACACCATCACCACCTTTAAAAATGGGGCAGACTACCGCGGTGGCAATACCGACTGGCTGGGACTGGATGACGGTACCCGTGCTATCCCAAAAGGAGTACCCACCGGAGCTGGCTTTCCTTCCAACGGTGCCGCCCGTGCCGATCTTGCCAGGCTATTCACCAACGATTGGGGACTGACTACCCGCCGTTTGGCACCTAACTATAGTTTTCAGTTCAGCAAAGGCATCAACTTTCAGCGCAAGGGCGAAGAGTTTGCCGGCATGCTGCTATCGCTCACTTATAACCGCTCGTTCAATCAGTTTAGCGGCGTGCTACGCAGTTACGAGTATGCCCGTACAGGCGCCATTCAGGCGCCCATTTTACGCGGCGATTTCAGTGACCAAACAACTGCCGAGAATGTGCTGGTAGGGCTGGTGGCCAATTTTTCGATGAAGCTGAACAACAACAATAAGTTTGGATTCAAGAACATCCTCAGCATTAATAGCGACGATCGCATCATCACCCGAGCCGGACAGGCAGATGTAAGCGGCGATCCTGAGTTTCTGTCAAAAGCCAGTGTACGCTGGTTTACCAGCAATGTGATATACAGCGGACAGTTGAATGGCGAACACAACCTGAAGACTGCCAAGGTTAAAATAAATTGGCTGGGATCGCTGAGCAAAGTATCGAGAAACATACCCAACCTGCGCCAGTTGAACTATGGCCTGGCAGGAGGTACCGATGTATACACCGCAGGCATACCGGCAGGTACTACCAGTTTTGAAAATGCCGGTAGTATGTTTTTCAGCACCACCGATGAATCGATTTTCAGTGGCAAACTTGACATTGCCCGCAACTTCGATTTCTCTAAAACCTTTACCAATCAGGTAAAGCTAGGTGTCTACTACCAGGAACGCGACCGTCAATTCGATGGTCGCTTGCTCGGCTTTGGCCGATTTCAAAATGCAGGTGGTGGCGCAACATTCGATTTCAATTTGCTATCGCTTCCTGAGTCGGAGATTTTTGCCCCAGCAAATATGGGTGTAATGGCCAACGGCCGTGCAGGCTTTTTGCTGCTGGATGGGACCCGTCCCACGTATGTATACGATGCTACTTCAAAATTGACTGCTGGTTACCTGATGGTAGATTCCCGCATCGCCAAGTCGCTCAGAGCCGTGTACGGCGTAAGAGCCGAACGATTCAATCAGCTGCTGAATACGTTTGCAAACTTCAATGTGCCGCTGAACCTGAACACTACCAAAACAGATTTACTGCCTTCAATCAATCTTATTTATTCCATCAACAATAAGCAAAACCTGCGGGCATCCTACTCTACCACGCTCAACCGACCTGAGTTCAGAGAGCTGGCGCCGTTTCCGTTCTTCGACTTTGCTACACGCTACCTCATCAATGGCAACGCTGACCTGGTAAGAGCCGTTATTCAAAATGTAGATGTACGCTATGAAATATTTCCAGGTCGTGGTCAGCTACTATCAGCTTCTGGCTTTTATAAAAAGTTCAAGAATCCCATTGAACTGGCTTCTGATCCCAACAACGATCGGGCTGCGTTATATCAAAATGCGGAGTCGGCTACTTCCTATGGTGTAGAACTCGAATTCAGAACGCTGCTGAGCAGCTTACTGGGCGCCACAGAAGATGGTGTGCTAAGTCGGTTTACGCTGGCATCCAATGCCGCCTTTATTTGGTCGGAAGTGCGGGTACCCGAGGGGCTGGGCGGACTGAAGGGTCAAATACAAAATCGGCAGTTGCAAGGGCAGTCGCCTTATGTTTTCAACGCCAGCGCCAGCTATGCCGACGACACCCATGGCTGGTCGGCCACCTTGTCGGCCAACCGTGTGGGCCAGCGAATTTTTGTGGTGGGCAACGTAAACGACCCCGACACCTGGGAGCAAGGCCGTACCCTGCTCGATTTTCAGCTGGCCAAAACTGTGTGGCGAAAAAAATTAGAACTGAAGCTGAATGCCAAAGACCTGCTTCGCCAACAGCAAGTCTTCTTTCTTGACCTGAATGAAAACTTGAAATACGACAAGAATTCGGACCTCACCTTCCAAAGCAGGGTGTTTGGTACCACCATTTCTGTTTCGGCTTCGCTACGCTTGTAGTGCGTAGCAGTATCTGCTCAATCAATACTTCACAAAACACCTTGTCAAATAAAAAAATCTTCACCAATGCGCAACATCTTTACGCTACTAATGACCTGTTTGTTGGTTGGCGGCGCCTTTGCTCAAATCCAGCCAGTAAGCTACCGCGGTGCCTTTGCACCAGCACCCACCCCCATGTGGACGGATGGATGGGCTGAATGGAACCCGCAAAACCGTGTTTATCCGGCCACTACTGTTACGGTAAACAGTGCCGACACCATCAAAGGAAACGTAACCTGGACCAGCAACAATGTGTACCTGCTGCGTGGCGTGGTCTACGTCGATTCACTGGCTACCCTCACCATTCAGCCAGGCACCATCATCCGTGGCGATGATGCAACCGCTAACTCATCGCTGCTGGTACGCCGTGGTGGCAAGCTTATAGCCGTAGGATCGCCCTGTGCGCCCATCGTATTTACCAGCAACAAAGCCGCTGGCAACAGAGCCCCAGGCGATTGGGGCGGTATCATCCTGCTCGGAAGAGCATCCCTCAATACACCCGGCGGTGTAGCCAATATTGAAGGCCTGCCGGCCATCAACCAACACTTCTACGGCGGTGGCAATACCCCCGATGACAACGATAACTCAGGGGCACTCAGCTACGTCCGCATCGAATTTGGTGGCTATGTGTTTGAGCAAAACCGCGAAATAAATGGCCTCACTCTTGGTGCCATTGGCCGTGCCACGCAAATCGATCACATCCAGTGCTCCTTCATCAACGATGACTCGTTTGAATGGTTTGGTGGTACTGCCAATGCCTCGCACCTGGTTGCCTTCCGTGGCGTAGATGACAACTGGGATACCGACTTCGGCTTCAGCGGCGCTGTGCAGTTCTGCCTCGGCGTTCGTGACCCCGACTTGTGGGACCCCACCTTCACACTCCCATCGGGCGGCTCCACCTCCGAAGGCTTTGAAAGCGATAACGACGCAGGCGGCAGCACTAACACGCCCAAAACCCGGGCCATCTTTAGCAACGTGACAGAGATAGGACCCAACCGCGGTACACCCGTTACGGCGGATATAGCTGGCTTCCGCCGTGGTGCCCGTATTCGCCGCAACAGCGAACTCAAAATCCTCAACAGCATTATCATGGACTGGCGCACCGGCCTCTTTATTGATGGCAGCGCTGCCGAAAACAATGCCATCAATGGTTTGCTCGTTTTCCGGCACAATATCATTGCAGGCGCACAAAACAACCGGGCATTCCTGCGCAGTGCCAATACAGCCAGCTATGCAGGCATCAGCAATATCGACAGCGTAGCCAGCACCGCAGGCATCCTCATCAGCCCTTACAATTTCTTTACGCCCGATTACAGGCCCGCTACCGGCTCTATTGCTCTCACCGGGGCTAACTTCAACGACCCGGTACTACCCATCGTTCTCAGCAAGTTTGAAGGCCGTGCCAGCGACGAGGGCCACCTGCTGTGGTGGGAAACACAAAGCGAGCAGAACAACCGTGGCTTCGAGCTGCAGCGCAGTGCCAATGGCAACTCATTTAGCACCATCAGCTTTATACCGGCCAATACCTCCAATGGCAACAGCACCACTCGGCAGCGTTACAACTACCTCGACCGTGCGCCGCTGGATGGCATCTCCTACTATCGCCTGCGCCAGGTAGACCGCGACGGCCGCAGCAGCTTTTCGCCCACCATTCTGCTACGCACCGGTCGTAGCAGCCGACTCAGCATCAGCATGCTGTACCCGAATCCAGCTCTGCAGCAAACAGGGTTGAGTGTAGTATCGCCAGTGGCTGATGTGCTGAAACTGACCGTATACGATGCCAATGGCCGTGCTGTACTGCAAGAGACACGCAGGATAGCCCAGGGCAGCACCAACCTCAGCCTCGATCTACAGCGGTTGGGCAAAGGCACTTACCGACTTGTAATACAGAGCGACGCACAAGGCATCAGCAACCAACAATCGATCATCAAGTTGTAGTAGCGATGTACTTGCAGACGCCAGGATCGGCCTTTCGATCCTGGCGTTTTTTTTCCACCACAACACTGTCATCCACTAGCAAAAAAATGCTGAACAAGGTGCTAGCCAAAGCAAAAAATGTAGGAACCCCGAGCAATCGCCTGCGCCTTTACCGCAACGCATGTCGTCCGGTAGCCGTTATTGCATTTCTGTTTTTTTTGTGGCAACCGTCGCCTATGCCACGCACTACCGCTACCAAGGCCAAACCATGGCGCCCCACCGCCAAAACGGCCGAACCCGCATGGACAATGCGAGCCCGGCTGTGACCACAATGGCAAGCTGCTAATACCAGCCTGGACTTGCGGAGCGCACCGACTACCTGCAGCCACCACCGAACGGCTACCGGCCCATGCATACTTAGCAAAAAAATCACCCCGATATGCGATAGCAAGAACTACGAAAAGCCGGTCATTTTGTGCTGTATGAACCATTCAAAAAAAACAGCACACATGATCACACGTCGGACAATTGCAACATTGGCTGCAACCATGATACTACTAACCAGCTGCAGCAAAGATGTATTGAGAGGAAAAGGCCCGCAGGGCACCCGGCAGCTGACATTGCCAGCCTTTACGCAGGTAGAAAGCCACTACGATATAGCAGCCGACATAAGCTACGGCGCTACGCAGCAAGTAGAAGTGACCGGCTACGAAAACCTGCTGAAGGAACTGAACATCACCGTGGAGCAGGGCATTTTGAAACTGAAGTTTGATACCCGCTACGAGCGGGTAACCAACGGCAACGTAGTAGTAAAAATAAAAGTGCCGGCGCTGGCCAAAGCCAGCATCCACGGCAGCCGCGATATCAACATCAGCGGATTTGCCAATGGAGCCACGCTGCAAGCCCGCATACATGGCAGTGGCAGCATACGCATAGCCAATAGCAGCTACCAAAAAGCCGTACTGGATGTATATGGCAGTGGCCAAATAGCCGGGCAAGGGCTACAGGTAAGCGAAGCCGAAGCCAATGTATTTGGCAGCGGGCACAGCAGCATCAGCGTGAGCCAACGGCTGAAAGTAACCGTGAACGGTAGCGGCAATGTATACTACTGGGGCAACCCCCAATTGGAAACTACCTACAACGGTAGTGGCCGTGCCATCAAGCAATAAGCAGCACTCCATTGCTGCGACCATCTATCAGCCAGCAACTGAACGACGACGATATAGCGGCCAAGCCTACGGCTTGGCCGCCATCGTTTCCACACCCACACAAGCAGCCTGCTACCTGCATGGCCAGCCGCTACCATGCGGCAGGGATGCGCAGGGCCCCCGCCACCGCGGGGGGCCCGAGGGAGGCACGACCGAGGGCGGTAGCGATAGCGAACCCCGCAGCAGCCCGGTGACGGCGGCCCCATGCGCTACTACCTGCTGCATCGCTACCGGGCCGCCGGCAGCCGCCCCAATTGCAGGCCTGCTCCCCTGCCTCGCCCCTCCTTTCACCAATTTTTACACGCTGCCAGCCGCCCCGCCCCGCTACCTTTGGCCCCTAAAACGATTTTTGCCTGATGAAAGAAGTGTATATCATTTCCGCCGTGCGTACGCCCATGGGCAGCTTTGGCGGTTCGCTCAAAGATTTGTCGGCTACGCAGCTGGGCGCCATGGCCATTAAAGGGGCGCTGGAAAAAGCCGGCCTCAGCCCCGCCGAAGTAAACGAGGTGCTGATGGGCTGTGTGATACAGGCCAACCTGGGCCAGGCACCCGCCCGCCAGGCTGCCAAGTTTGCCGGCCTGCCCAATGAGGTAAACTGTACCACCGTAAACAAAGTGTGCGCCAGCGGCATGAAAGCCATTGCGCAGGCAGCCCAAAGCATACTGCTGGGCGATGCCGATGTGGTAATAGCCGGCGGCATGGAAAGCATGAGCAATGTGCCCTACTATGCCGATAAAATGCGCTGGGGCAACAAATACGGCAACGTGAGTATGCTGGATGGCCTGGCCAAAGATGGCCTGACCGATGTGTACGACGGCAAGTTTGCCGATGAAATAGTGCCGGTGAGCATACCGCAGCGCAAGGGCGATCCCGTGGTGATAGCGAAAGATGAAGAGCCTTTCAATGTGAAGTTTGACAAGATCCCATCGCTGAGCCCTGCCTTTAAAAAAGATGGCACCGTAACCGCTGCCAATGCCAGCACCATGAACGATGGCGCTGCAGCCCTGGTGCTGATGAGCAAAGAAAAAGCCGATGCACTCGGGCTGAAACCCATAGCCAAAGTAATAGGCTACGCCGATGCCGAGCAGGCGCCGGAATGGTTTACCACTACCCCTTCGCTGGCGGTGCCCAAGGCCGTGGCCAAGGCCGGCTTGCAAATGAGCGACATCAGCTACTGGGAACTGAATGAAGCCTTTAGCGTGGTAGGCATCGAAAACACGAAGCGCCTGCAAATAGACCCCGAGCGGGTGAATGTGCATGGTGGTGCTGTATCGCTGGGCCACCCGCTGGGCTGCAGTGGTGCCCGCATCATTGTTACGCTCATCAATGTGCTCAGGCAAAACGGCGCCCGGTATGGTGCAGCCGGCATCTGCAATGGCGGCGGCGGTGCCAGCGCCATGGTGATAGAAGCAGTGCTGTAAAACAAGCAAATGCTACTGATGAAAAAAGCGTCCTCTTACCCGGTGAGAGGACGCTTTTTTGCGCTGCTGTGTTTTTTGTTTGTTGGGCATCTCAGCGGCAGTGCAGATCCCGGCAGCTGTTCGGGCCTTCGCGTGGTGCACGGCACGCCAGCGCACCAGCCCGCCGCTCAGTCCCGCATGCCATGGGCAGTCGTACGCCTTTCAGCAATGGCGTGTGATACGATGTCGCCGCTACGCGGCCGGGCACCTCTGGCACCAGCGTTGGCGAGATGGGGGTCACTCATTTTCTCTCTCCCTTTAGCGACAGCCGGAAAGGGTTAAATCTGCACCGTCTTCCACCGGCCTCGCCTGAACAGCCACATGGCTACTACGGCTATCAGCGATTCGGCTACTACAATGGCTACAAACACCCCGTGCATGCGCAGGCTGGTATAATGGCTCAGCACATACGCCAGCGGTATTTGCAGCAGCCAAAAAAATACGAAGTTGATGAGTGTGGGAGTGCGGGTATCGCCGGCACCATTAAAGGCATTCATCATGACCATGCTGACGCCATACAGCACATAGCCCGCACTGATGATGCGAAGCGCCGATACTGCGGTAGGCCGGATGGCCGGATCGCTGTTGAGCAAGCCAATGAGCCAGCTACCGCAGGTATAAAACAGCAGGGTAACCGCCGCCATGAACACTGCATTGTACTTAGCCGTGAGCCACACGCTTTGGCTGGCCCGCTCGGGTTGCCGGGCGCCCAGGTTTTGGCCCACCAGCGTAGCCGCCGCATTGCTAAGGCCCCAGGCCGGCAGTATAAAAAACACCACCAGCCTGATGGCCACACCATAGCCGGCCGTGGCATCTTCGCCAAACTGGGCCACCAGCCGCGCCATAAAAATCCAGCTGGCCGAGCCAATGATAAACTGGAGCGTACCCGTGCCGGCCACCTTGGCCAAAGCCGCCAGCAGGGCTGCCTGCGGCCTGAAGTACGCAGCCTGCATGTGAATGGTGCCATGGCCTTGCCACAGCTTTCGCAATTGGTACAGCACACCCATGCCCCGCCCGATACTGGTAGCCAGGGCAGCGCCGGTGAGCCCCAAGGCGGGCACCGGGCCCCATCCATTGATGAGCAGCGGACACAGCACTACATTGCAGGCATTGGCCACCAGCAGGCTTTTCATAGCAATAGAGGCATCGCCGGCACCGCGAAAGATGCCGTTGATGAGAAACAGCAGCATGATGAATACATTGCTACCCATCATGATGCGCATATAAGTGGTGCCGCCTGCCACCAACTGTGGACTGCCGCCCATGATGCGCAATAGCTGCGGGGCAAATACTACGCCCACCACCCCTACCAACAAAGCCGCCAACAGCGCCAGTAGCATGCTTTGTGCACCGGCATGGGTAGCCGCTGCCGCATCTTTTTCGCCAATGCGGCGGGCTACCATAGCAGTGGCCGCCATGCTGAGGCCAATGCCAATGGAATATACTATGGTGATAAGTGACTCCGTAAGCACCACTGTGCTAACGGCTACTGAACCCAGCTTGCCTACAAAAAATACATCGACCAAAGCAAATACCGACTCGAAGCTGAGTTCGAGCACCATGGGCACGGCCAACAGAAATATGGCCCGGCGCATATTGCCTTTGGTAAAATCCTGGTTTTCGCTGCTAAGAGCTTCGCGTATGAAAGCGGGTATGCGACGCATTCGTCGCAGGTTGTATTGTAAAGTTGTCATTAGAAAAAAAGTAAGGTGAAGAATAGAAACATGGGGCCAGCCACACCACCGGTGCTACTGATAAAAACAAACAGCCTTACTTTCCCCCGTGTAGGCCGGGCATTAAAAAATCATAGGCGTATAAACTGCATCCTGATAAAGTAAACAGCATTTGACGACAAGTGCAAGCCGCTGATACCATTGCGGGCTGGCGGCTGATGCTGCTGCCTGTAGTATGGCAAAAATGAAGGAAAGTAACCCGGGCGCACCTCACATAAATGGGTGATAATAGCCGGGCTGCCAAGCAGCAACCAATACGCATATGCGCAAAGCTGCCATGGAAAGATGTGGATGAAGTGATTGCGACGCAACGAAGCTGCCATGAAAAACAGCTGCTGGTATCATCTTCAAAACAACATCCTCATTTGTGCCGCTCTTTCAGCACGGCTACCACATCGGCCAGGGTGTAGCCCTTGGCCTGCAGCAGCACCAGGTAGTGAAACATCAGATCGGCCGCCTCGCCCAAAAACAGTTCGCGGTTGTCGTCTTTGGCTTCTATCACCAGTTCTACGGCTTCTTCGCCTACTTTTTGCGCCACCTTGTTGATGCCTTTGGCCAGCAGCCGTGCCGTGTACGATACATCGGGCGACTGCTGCTTGCGGCTGGTGATGATTTGCTCGAGGTACTGTAAAAACTCGGCCGGGTTGTCGGCGTTTTCTTCAAAAAAGCAAGTATCGGCGCCGGTGTGGCAGGTGGGGCCAATGGGGCTGGCTTTTATCAGCAGGGTGTCGTTGTCGCAGTCTGCTTTTATTTCTTTCAGCAGCAGAAAGTGGCCGCTGGTTTCGCCTTTGGTCCATAAGCGCTGCTTGCTGCGGCTAAAAAAAGTAACCTTGCCGCTGGCTTGGGTTTCGGCTACGGCCGCCTCGTTCATAAAGCCGAGCATGAGCACCTGGCGTGTTTGTGCATCTTGCACTATAGCGGGCACCAGCCCATCGGCGTATTTGTTGTAATCAATTTGCATGGTCCTTGTTTTGCTTGTTCAGCATGTCTTTAAATTCTTTCATCGCCTGCTCGGTTTCGCGGCGATCTTTTTCCCGCCGGTTTTTTTCGAGTTTGTAGGTGTAGCGTATCAGCATGAGGCCGAGCAATAGCGAGCCCAGCAGAATGGCCCATATCATAAGCGTA